>CAZHNC010000028.1:0-3105 GCA_964532765.1 uncultured Candidatus Saccharibacteria bacterium
TTTCCAAAGATATTTGATAATGAAAAATGTTTAGATTTAAATATATTAAAAATAATAATCTCAATACATTCAAAAATGAATATTTTAATAGAAAGTATTCCTAATTTTTATATTATAAATATAATAAATAAACTAATAAATACAGAGGAGAGATTAGATATAGAAAAGATCTTATTATTATCAAATGAAATTAAAAAAGATGATGATTATATGATACAAAATCATATTAAAAATAGAGTTAATATAGTAAATAAAAATCTATCAAAAGATGAGTTAAGGACAAATTTAAAAGAAAGTATCTACAGTTTCAATGTATTGGATAATGTACAAGATATATCAAATGAATATATGTCCAATATTATAAATAATAAAAAATCATGTCTTATATCTTTATATAGACCATGTCCTTGTGGTAATAATATTAATAATATTTTTTTTACAAATAAATCAAATATTGATAAATGTTTTTGTATACAGAGAAATATTATAAAATATAGACAAAAAATAAAAAATTTGTATAAAGATTTTTTCAACTTCCATATAAATTTAGATATCAATGAAGATTATCATGTGAAATACGGACAACAGGATACATGTTTTGATATAGCACGGTATGTAAAATATATGTTATATATACTTGAATCAGATAAGTTTAATATTACAATCGACATCAACACACAGTTTTTTTTAAAAAAATTAAATATAAATTTTGATAATAAAGATATTGAAAATATTATATCTATATCAAAAGATATATGTAAAATAAAACATATAACAAAAAATAATATTATAAATACAAATAACATTAATAATAGTTATAATATTTCTTTAAAGAAAGACGATATATTACTAGCTTTAAATATTTTTAAAAAGGATTTCTAGCACCACGAACCTCGAAATGTAAATGAGGTCCAGTAGATCTACCTGTATTTCCTGATTTACCTATAGTTTGTCCTTTAGAAACATTTTGTCCCTTAGAAACTAATATACTATCAAGATGAGCGTATAAAGTTTGTACACCATTTTTATGTTTTATAACTATATAATTACCATAACCACCATTCCATGCATCACCACCTCTCACCAGAGTAACAACACCATCCAAAGATGCAAATACAGAAGTACCAACAGGGGCACCTATATCTATACCATTATAACCATGTAAACCTTGTGTTTTAATACCACCAGCTATAGGTCTTGCAAAAGAACCTGTACCATTTGTTATATTCTTATCTTTTGTAGAATCAGATGTTTTTTTATCATCAACAACTTTATTATTTATTTTTCCACCAGGTATTATTATATTTTCACCTATTATCAACTTATTATCATGAGTTTTATTAAAATCAACAATATCTCTCTCTGTAACATTAAATCTTTTAGCCAGAGATGATACAGTATCCCCACTTTTAACCTTATAAGATATACCAGAAACTGGTAAAATAACTAATTTTTGTCCAACTTTTATACTACTCTTAGAGTTTAAATCATTGGCCCATAATATCGTATCAACTGATATATTATATTTATCAGCAATAGAACTTAAAGTATCACCAGAAACAACTTCATATTCAGTTATTTCATTTTCATTATCATTACTTAATTCCACCACATAATCATCTAAAGCTATATCTATAGTAACAGGTACTATAGATTCATTTATATTTGAACCATTATCTAAATTAACTGAATTTTTCAAACTAACAGCTTTTAAATCTAAAGTATTTAAAAGTAAACTATTGTCAACACTTTCATTAAAACCTTTAATAACAACAGTTTTTTGATCTAATTTTATAGCATTTACATTCTTTAATTTCTTATTTTTAATATCTAAAATAGGTAAATTTTGTTGATTATTACCATCAATATTAATCAAACTTTCTGTAAAACCTATATTTTTATTTAAATCCAAAACATAAGCATTAACTGACATATCTGATGTATCAGCTTTTATCTTATTATCTATATTTATTTGTATAAAACCTGTTAATAATCCTGAAAATATAAGGAATCCGGCCAATGAATTTGAAGATTTGTGTAAAATAATTTTATCTTAAACGAATAAAATGTTTTTTATATTTTATATAAGAATATATATTATCTTATATAAATCAATCAATATAAAAACCATTGCACATATATATGTTATATCTAATAAATATTGTAATCAAGTTAATTTATGTGGTATAATTTTTTTAAAAATAACTAAAAAATATATGGAAAATGAACCCAAAAATCAAGATAATCAAGAAAATATAATAGAGGAAGAGATGCTTGATAGTAAAGCCTCTTTAATACTAAACTCAAACGGAGAACTGGATAATCTATTGAATTCAATCAAGGATTTATATGATACAAACAAAAATGATCAATATAGAGATGAATTAGATACTTTTTTGTCAACAATTAGAGAAATAAAATCAAAATCCATAGAGATTAAATCAAATAAACATAAGATATATAAATCAAAAAGAGGTACAGTAATAACAGAAGATAATGCAAATTTTGCAATACAAAAAATAGATGAATTATTAATAGAATTGAATTTAGATAAAGTATTAGTACAACAAAACAACAGTAACGAATCAGACTCACAAAATAATGAAGGAACTGAAAAATCAAATACAAAATTTAAGAAAATATTTTTATCAGATAAATTATCATTAGCAAAAATCTTTATTTTAAATCAAAATAAAGAATTGAAGGATGCTATATTGGAAGCTATCAGAGATTATAATAACAGTATAGATAATGAAGAAGATGAATCAATAATTAATGATAACTTTAAAAAAGTTGAAAAATTAAGAAAAAAATGGATTAAATTTAGAGATAAATATGAGAATACAAGAAATACAGATACTAAAAATATAGTCAAAACCAAAACATTAAATCAAGATAAAATCCTAGATGATAGATATATAGATGATTATGATATCATAAACCAATATATACATAAATCACAGAAACATGATTCAATAGACAATATAGATACAAAATCAACAGGTACTCAAAATCAAACTGAATCTACAGAAGGAATAAATACAGACAACAAGGAATTATCTATAGAAGAAATGATTATATTAGAGGACGATGTTAATACAATTG
>CAZHNC010000028.1:3205-6363 GCA_964532765.1 uncultured Candidatus Saccharibacteria bacterium
AAGGAATTATCTATAGAAGAAATGATTATATTAGAGGACGATGTTAATACAATTGATATAGAAGCTATAGAAAATGATAAAGAATTTAATGATTGGATTAGTTTTATATATAATATATTAAAAAGAAAAGGTGAAAACACAAGTAAAAACTCTAAAAAAATAAACGAGTGGTTTAATATATATCAAAGAAGTTATGGTAGATACAGAATATTAAAATCAGTATTGGATGAAATAAAACCAACAGAAAATAAGACTCAAAACCAAGATAATAATATTTCTATATTTTATATAGAAGAGATAATATATAAAATATATAAAAATCCATACAGCATAGGAATTGAGAAAATTATAAAGATAGAAAATTTATATAACAAAACAAAAGAGGATAAAGAAAAAATAGAAAAACTTAGAAAAAATCAACAGGTTTTAAATAGCTTAAAAGATGATGATGGTAATCTAAAACAAGATAAAATCAAAACTGAACATGTTAAACAAATATTTGAGTCAGATGGATTGGAAAATAAAAAATCAAATATAGATGATATGTTAGATTTTCTAATAAATATAAGAGATAATTATGATGCATATACGCAAGGTATAGAAAGTGAATCTGGAGGTGAAAATATGACTCGTGTATATAAAAAATATAGAGAAAATAAACTAGAAAATGAAATCGTTACAGGTAAAAAACAAAAATTCTTAAAATTCTTTAAAGACATAAAAACAAATTTATCAGAACCAACTACAGAAGAGAGGAATGGTTTCATACCATTAATTAGAGAAGTTAGAAAACTAAATCTAGTTAATAGATTGGATAGAAATAATAAAAAAATACTTGAAAATAAAGAGAGAATGAATTCTCTCATAGATTTTATAAAAGATCCTAATAATCTTGATTTATTAATAAAAGTTATAGATAACTCTTATAATAAAGATGATTCAAACATAACACCTGAAGTATTGGAAAAAATAAAATTATTTGAATCAATGTATAAAATATTTACCCAATGTAAATATGAAAGTAAAAAATCTAGAGATATCGCATTGGATAGAATACAAAATGTTGATCAAGATTTAGAATCAGCAACATCAGATCAAAAAACATTTGAACAGATGTTAGATGAAACGCACATCTTTGAAATGGAAGAGATAGAAAGATTATCGACATATGAATCGATAAAAGACGATTTCAAAGAAATAGAATCAGATATAGATAAAACAACAAAATCAACAGAAAAAGAAAAAGAAAAAGAAAAGAAAAGTAAAATTCAAAATTTAAATCAAAGATTCAGTGAGTTAAAAATAAAACTAGAAAACTTAGCCAATGAATCACAACAAGAGCTTCCTGAATATGGAAAAACACAATTATTAATTAAAAAAATAGAGATAAAATTAACAGAAGCTGTTGTTAAATATATAGATAAAACTGATTACAAAGAAATCAGAAAAGCAGATCAAATATACAAAAATATTTTAAATTCAAATGAATTTGATAATCAAACAAAAAGAAAATATATACAAGAGTTCTTAGAAGCATTAGAAGAACATAGAAAAAATAAAAATAATGGTGTATTACAAAATATAATGCTAGATGGTATAATCAAAGATTATAAAGATAAATTATCTAAAATACAACAATAAAAATATGCAAAATATACTAAATCCTAAAGATTTAGCTAAAAAAATCACAGATAATATACTTAAAGATATGTCATCTATGGATATAGATAATATATTATATTCACTTGAGAAGTATTATACTAATGAAAACAAAAAACAAGAATTAAAGATAAAATTTTTATCAGAATTCGAAGAACAATTAAAATATTTAAAAAATAAAGATAAGGATTCAATAGATGGATTAAAAAGTGTTATACTTAAAAAAATATTACACAAATAATTAACATCAATAATGAATTATATAGATCAATTAAACACCGCTCAAAAAAAAGCGGTTGTTAAAATCAATGGACCAATATTAATAATAGCTGGAGCTGGAGCTGGTAAAACCAAAACAGTAACAACACGTATAGTTAATCTTATACAAAACAATATTTCCCCTGAAAATATTTTAGCAATTACTTTTACAAACAAAGCAGCTAAAGAGATGAAGGAGAGAGTTTTAGATATGATTAATAAAGATATAAATCTAAAAGAAATAATAAAAAATCGAACACCATTCATATCAACATTTCACAGCCTAGGTGTTTATATTTTAAAAAATTTCGGATACACACAAGGGATAAATAAAAATTTTACAATATTAGACAGAGAAGATAGTCGTAAAAAAATAAAAGAAATACTTGTAAATAAAGGTCATGACCCTAAAAAAATCGAACCTTCTAAAGTTTTAAACATGATATCAAAAAACAAAGGTAATAATATATCTCTACAAGAATACACCACAAAAGTTTTATCTGGACATGATGGTTTTATAGGTGAAACAGTACAAGCTATATGGACAATATATGATTCACAGCTTCGAAAAGAAAAAAATGTAGATTTTGATGATTTATTATCATTACCTGTAAAAATACTAAAAGAAAATCCTGAAATAAGAAATAAATTAAATAACTTATGGAAGTATATACATGTTGATGAATATCAGGATACAAACCCTATACAGTATGAATTATGTAAACTTTTAGCAGGAGAAAATAAAAATATAGTTGTTGTAGGTGATGCTGATCAAACTATATATTCATGGCGTGGTGCAAATATATCTCACATACTTGAATTTGAACATGATTTTCCTGGAACAGAAGTTGTGTTACTTGAAGAAAATTACAGATCAACAGGAAATATAATAGAAGCAGCAAATAATATAATAGAAAAAAACATATATAGAAAAAAGAAAAACTTATTCACACAAAAAGAATCAGGTGAAAAAATAGATGTTTATACAGCTTTTGATGAAACAGATGAAGCAAGACATGTTATGAGTAAAATAAAAAATCTCATACAAAATGGAGTGGACCCAAAAAATATAGCTGTATTATATAGGGCAAATTTTCAATCAAGAACACTTGAGGAAGCTTGTTTATTATTAAACATACCATATCAAGTTCTAGGGGTAAAATTCTTTGAAAGAAAAGAAATAAAAGATATGATTTCTTACCTTAAAGCAGCTATAAACAGAGACTCTATAACAGATATAA
>CAZHNC010000029.1:0-6270 GCA_964532765.1 uncultured Candidatus Saccharibacteria bacterium
CTTCAAATCCAGAAACAGGTCAAACATTGATTGCTGGTATGGGTGAATTACACCTTGAAATTATGATAGATCGTATGAAAAGAGAGTTCAATGTAGAGGCAAATGTTGGTGCACCACAAGTTGCATACAGAGAGACTATTACAGGAACAGCAGAAGCTGAACATAAATATGCTAAACAATCAGGAGGTAAGGGTCAATACGGACACGTACGTATCACACTTAAACCACTTGAAGATTTACCTGAAGGAACTAAGATTCCTAAAAATGTTCACAGAGAACCTGGGTATGAGTTTATTGACTCTATTAAAGGTGGTATTATTCCTGGAGAGTTTATACCTGCTGTACAAAAAGGTGTAAAAGAAGCTATGGATAGAGGTATAGTTGCTGGTTTCCCACTTACAAATGTATCTTGTGAACTTACTTTTGGTTCATATCATGATGTTGACTCATCAGAAATAGCATATAAGATTGCAGCATCTCAAGCTTTTCAAGAAGGTGCTAAAAAAGCTAGACCTGTTATACTTGAACCAATAATGAAAGTTGAAGTTATAGTTCCTGAGAAATTCATGGGTGATGTAACAGGTTCACTTTCATCAAAGAGAGGGCAGATAGAAGGTATGGAGGATAGAGGTTTGAATAAAGTTATAAGAGCCCTTGTGCCACTTTCAGAGATGTTTGGTTATACAACACAACTTCGTTCTATGACAGAAGGTCGTGGTTCAAATACTATGGAATTCGCAAAATATGATATAGTACCACCAAATGTTGAAAAACAAATAATTGACTCAAGAAAATAATTAATATAATATAAAAAATAATATGCCAATAACAAAATCAGCTAAAAAAGCATTAAAACAAAGTGATAGAAAAAAAGTTTTTAATCTAAGACGTAAGAAAAAAGTTGAAGATGCGGTAAAATCTGTTAAAAAACTCGTAAAAGAGGGTAAAGTTAAAGAAGCAAATGCTTTATTACCAAAAGCTTATTCAGCTTTAGATAAAGCAGCTAAAGGTAATACATTGAAAGATAATACAGCAGCTAGAAAAAAATCAAGACTTAATGCACTTATAAAAAAAGCTGCTGGAAAATAAAAAAGTTTTTCTGTTAAATTTGAATAATAAAAATATCTATCCTGGTTGGGGATAGATATTTTTTTGTAAGAATTTTTTATTTTTTATTTATAAATACAGAAGCCTCATTCATTATAGAATCTTTTATATTTATCGGATTTGGTACTTGATCAAATAAAAACCTTTGAGCAGCACCGGCGGTTTGTATTTCAACGTTACCAAAATTTAAATATGATTCTATAAAACCGTTTGTGTGCACTGATATATCTTCTATAGATGTTAGATGTAATTCTGATACTTTTCTTCTAAATAAACCTATTTGTACTATATCTATTATTCTTTCATTTGTAACAATCCATGTATCTAAAGAATGCATTGTTATTTTATAAGATACATAAA
Organism: uncultured Candidatus Saccharibacteria bacterium; assembly: GCA_964532765.1. Lineage (GTDB taxonomy): Bacteria > Patescibacteriota > Minisyncoccia > Phycocordibacterales > CAIZLB01 > CAIZLB01. Next base: position 1,468 of record CAZHNC010000029.1, read on the forward strand.
ACCATATCATCATTACATATATTACCCAAAATAATGTAAAAATAGCAGATAAATTATATTGTATTAAGTATTTTGCTGTTAATATTATAAGAAATAATGGTAATATACTAGCAAAAAAACCACCTAATATTGTATTCATTAATATAAACCAATGTCTTCTGGTAAATACTATTATTTTTTCATTTTCTTTTTTTCCTGAAAAATTTATATTTGAATGAGTTAAAAAATCAAACATACCTCTACTTTGTTCTTTAAATTCATTTTTTATTTCTTCTGGATTCATATTTATTTTTCTTAAAAATTTATATTAATATTCATTAATAATATTATACTTAGTATTGTTAATATTACAGATATGATTGTTATCATTAGGGCCATACGTCTAGTATGTGTACCTATTCCAAAACGTATAAGATGATATAATAACAAAAATATACCTATCCAATATCCTAATATGAATAATATTGTTAATATATTTAAATATGTGATTGTAGATAACATGTATTTTATTTTTTAAAATTTTCTATATTAATAAATTTTTATTAAAAATCTCTAGAATCAATCATATTTAAAATTTTCTCATATAAAACTTTATCATCTTCATTATCAGAATTTTCTATTCTATATTTTAAATCATCCTCAACTTGCTGTATTGTCATATTTTTATCTTCATATATAGGGAATATACTATCTATAGTTGATTCTAAATCGTTTAATAATTGTATATGAGGATTATTCTCTCCGCCTATTTTTAAATATTCATCTCTTTTTCTATCTATTTTATTTTTAAATCTTTCTGCTGTTGCGGTCCATACTATATTCGCTTCAGTATTTTCTATATTATTTTCTATTGACATATATAAATTATATCACATCGTTGATTGATAACAATGAGATATAATTTATATATGTATTTTATTTATTAAATATCTTTATTAAGAGAAGGTATCTTAATGTATCTATTTTTTTAAATTATCTATATCTTTACGCAGTTTTTTTATTTCACTCATAACATGTTTTAATGTTATTTCTTCTTCTTTTATTAATTCTTCTGTTTGTTCTTCTATTTTCTTTTCACGTTTTAATCCTGATATAAGTATTCTATGTCCTATAAAATTTGATACCATTAATCCTGTCATTAATAATATCATTATAGAAAAAATAATTGATATTGGTGGATAAAAGAATATGTGTAAAAATTTATTATCTAAATTATATAGTATATCTATACTTTCCCAAATAGCTCTCCAAAACATAATAATAGAAAATCCACCAATTATAGAATATATTATAGGATGTCTACTTAATCTCTCTCTTGTTTTATCTTCTAATTTATCAAAAAAATTTATTGTTCTTTTAAGCATAATATTTATAAAATTAAAAATCATATTAATCTAAATGTAATTTTTGCACTTCTTTTTTATTCTTTTTACCATCATCATTGACGTCAAATATAAGTATTTCATCAAAAGAGAATTCAATGTCAGCAATATCTTCATTTGAGATATCTTCTATATATTTTAATAGGGAACGAAGTGAATTTCCATGTGCTACTATTAAAATATTTTTACCCTTATTTATCAATGGTAAAATTTCATTTTTATAATAAGGAATAACTCTATTGTATACCATCTCTAAAGATTCACCGTTGGGTGGTATATAATCCCAAGATCTACGTATTTTTATAAAATCCTCTTCACCTAATTGCTTTTCCATCTCCCATTTATTGTTTCCGGTATAATCACCATAATCCCTTTCATTTAATTCAGCAGCGTGTTTTGTAGGAATATTGTAAAGTTCGCATGTGTTTAAAACACATGATAAAGTTTCTATAGTCCTTACTTCCATAGACGCATAAGCATTATCTATACTTATATTTAAATCTTTTATATATAAACCAACTTTATTTGATCTTTCAAAACCTTTTTCGGTTAGATGTATATCTCTACGACCTGTCCATCTACCTACTTTATTCCATTCTGATTCTTGATGTCTGATTAATATTAATTTTCCTGCCATAATATCTAATATATTAACATATTATTTTTTATTTACATCTATACCTATTGCTTCTTTTATGTTTTTAAATCCATCTCTTTTTAATAATACAGCTAAATCTTGATTAAGCGTTGATATAAGTTGAGGTCCTTCATATATCATACCTGTTATGAGTTGAACTAAGGTTGCTCCATTCCTTATTTTTTTATAAACATCTTCAGCAGTAAAAATACCACCAACACCTATAAGTACATATTTATTGTTTGTTTTTTTATAAATATAAGATAATAATTCATCAGATAAATCTTGAACAACTTTACCACTTATTCCACCTTTATCAGTTATATTCTTTTCAGAATTATGTATTTTGTTATTATCTCTATTCTTTGTTAGATTACTACATATTATACCTTTTATATTATGTTGATTTAATACATCCAATATATTATCTATGTCTTGAGTACTCATATCTGGTGAAAGTTTTATAAATCTAGGTTTGTCACTTTCTATTTTATCCAATGTTTGCAAGAGCTTTTTAAGATTTTCTGTTTTTGTAAATGGTTGACCTCCTAAAGCATTTGGGCAAGATATATTTATAGTTATATAATCACCGTGATTTTTCATTATAGAAAAAGCTTTTTCAAAATCCTTAATAGCATTATCTATATCAAGATTTTTATGACAATTTGTCATGGCTATATTTACTCCAAGTGGTATTTTTGAATCTGAAGATTTTAATGTGTGTGATATTTTCTCTGCACCATTATTTTTTAAACCATAATATACTATAAGACTCTTTGATTTTGGCATGCGCCACAATCTAGGTTTAGGATTTCCGTAGCAATATTCACCCGTTATTGATCCAACTTCTATAAAACCAAAACCTATACAAGGTAATATTCCTATAAGTTCAGCATTTTTGTCAAAACCAGCTGACAAACCTATAGGATTTTCAAATTTTTTACCAAAAATAGTCTGATTTAATATGGTATTTTTATAATTAAATATTATAGAAGATAATGTTTTTAAAATACGACAATTACCTAAAAATTTACCTGATAATATTATACGATCATGTATATATTCAGGGTCCATCTTAAAAAAAAGTGGTTTAAATATGTATTTATATGTTGTACTTATTATTAGATTACGGGTTTTTATGAATTGTTCATACATATGATTTTCATTTTTTTTGTGCTCCCGCTAGGAATCGAACCTAGATTTAGAGTTCCGCAAACTCTTGTCCTATCCATTGAACGACAGGAGCATTGGATACAATATACCTTAATTTTACTTAAAATCCAAGGTATTCAAGTATTTTTTGAAATATTGTTTCACCCATTGATTCTTCGGGTAATATTTTAACTAATTCTTTATGTATATCATGTATATCTTTGTGAGATATATCAATAGGTAATGTAAATATAAGTATTGAGTCAATCATATTATTTGTTTTAAATAATATTCTCGATGGTATATGATAAGCTCTATTGTCTTCTATCCAAAAAGAATTTATGTCAGAAAATGACCAAGAATTTTGATTTGCTCTTATGCCAGTGGTATTTATTTCAAATCTTATCAATTCTGGTCTTTTAAATGCATTTATAAGTAAAACCAACGTAGATATTATGATTAACATACCAAAAGTTATATTATTAAACATAAAAGATATTAAAACTATTGTAGATGATATTATCGCAACAGACCATTTCCAGTCTTTATCTTTTTCATAATACATATGATTGTATTCTTCCCATACTATTGGTAGTTTACTCATGCTATGATTATACTATGTTTACATTAATAATAGTAGTATTGGGTATTATAATTTACCTATCAAAAATAAATAATAGAATTTTTGTTTTAGAACAACAAATTAAAAAAATTAATATTAATAATTTAAATCATAAAGATGTTAATATAAAACAATCTGTATATAAAGCAGATGATATATCTATATCAGAAAAAACATCTGTAGAAAAATCTCTTGATATTGATAAAATTAATGATGATAAAAAAATAAATATAGAAAATCATCAAGATAATTTTGCACAAAATTTAGCAAAATTTGGAATAACAATACTTGTTTTCGGTATATTATTTTTCCTAGGCTATATTGATAGTCAAGGTTTGATTGGTCCGGTATTTAAATATGTATCTGGTTTAATTTTCGGTGTGATATTGTTAGCTGTTGCTGAATATATAAAAAATAAAAATAAAAAATATACAAATATATTACGTGGTGCATCATTTATTATATTTTATATAACTTTATTTGTTGGTTATTTAATATTTAATATAGTCTCATTACCGATAACTTTATCTTTGATAACATTAGTTTTGATTTTATCAAGTGCTATAGCTATTAAAGAGAATGATCACATACCTTTCACTTTTGGTGTTGTGGGTGCATATTTTATTCCATTTTTGATGGATGTTAATACTTACAACATGTCTTTCTCTGGTCATGTGAGTATAATGTATTATTTATTGATATTAAATACAGCTATTATATTTATATCTTATAAAAAATCTTGGCTACATAATACTGTTATAGGTTTCATATTTACTTGGATTATTTTCTTGATAATAAAAGATATATTCCCATATATAAATATTCATAAAAATACTCTATTTATTTTCTCTACATTATATGCATTACAATATTTAATAATATTCTTAATTCAAGATTTTAAAAATGTTAAATCACATATTTTTATTCACATAAATAATCTAGTTCTTTTAACTGTGATAAATACTATTATTTATCTAATGGTATTTTATGATTTAATAAAGGATACATTT
>CAZHNC010000030.1:0-6269 GCA_964532765.1 uncultured Candidatus Saccharibacteria bacterium
GCAGGTTTTGCAACTGATTTTGTTTTTCCTTTTGATGATAATTGAGATTTTTTGGCTTCATCTTTTATTTTTTTCCAATTTGATTTTAATTCTTTTGTAATTTCTGTAATTTCTTCAACTGTCATACCTTTTATTTTTTGATATTTCTCAGATAGATCATCAACTATTTTTGTATAAACAGCTTCATCAACTTCTTTAGCTTTTTCTAATTTTTCTAATAATTCACCTTTCATTTTAAATGACCAACTTTTTATATGTTTTAAACTTTTTCTACCTTTTTCTGTATTAAATAGAAAATGAGCTCCAAGTAAAGCTGATGCAAATAATCCTGTTATTCCTACAGCTATTGCTATATTGTTATTATCTTTTTTGTCATTTTGATTTTTTTTCATATACTTATTATTATAACACAATATTTATATTATTTATTTTTATTATTCTTTTTTATTTTTTTAAAGAAAAATGCAAGTATAGGTAATAATATAGGTAAACCGGTATTTATAAATTTATTGTCTTTATTATTTTCTATAATAGTCTCCCCCTCTTCTATCAGCTTTTGTATAAATTTTCTAATCTTAATTATAATATACAAAATAAATAAAGCTATTATTATAAGCACTGTTACAAATATAGTTGTTATAAAGAAAAATATATTCGCATTATCATTTATGAAATTCATGCTTTAAGTATATCATAATGTACTTTTACTCAGAAATGTTTAATATATCATCACTAGATTCATCTAAAATGGGATTATCATTAACCTTATTCAATCTTCTTTCTATGACTCTATTTCTTGTCATAGCTTGTTCTATTGTATTACCTGCTTCCTGTATCTTCTTATGAGTTTTTTCAAGTATAACACCAAAGTTATTAAATTCTTTTTTAACTAAACCTAAAGTTTCCCAAACCTCTGAAGATCTTTTTTGTATAGAAAGTGTTTTAAAACCCATTTGTAGACTATTTAATATAGCCTGAACTGTTGTAGGACCTGTTATAATCACATTATAATCTCTTCTTATTGACTCAAATAGACCAGGTATACGTAAAACTTCAGCATATAGACTTTCAACCGGTAAGAATAATAACCCGAAATCTGTAGTATATGGTGTATCTATATATTTATTTTTTATATCCTTAGCCTCTGATTTTATTCTATTTTCTAGATTTTTAGAAAATACAGTTAAATCATCATTATTTTCTCTGGCTTCCATAAGTTTCTGATAATCTTCTAAGGGAAATTTGGCATCTATAGGCAACCATATATGAGTTATATTTTCACTATTGCCTGGGAGTTTTATAGCATATTCAACATTGTCAGCTGAACCTTTTTTTGTCTTAACATTTTTTTCATATTGATCTGGAGTAAATGTTTCCTCTATAAGATTTCCAAGCTGAACTTCACCCCATGTACCACGAGTTTTAACATTTGATAATATTTTCTTAAGATCCCCTACACCAGTTGCGATAGTTTGCATCTCACCCAAACCTTTATGCACAAGCTCTAATCTATCAGATACAAGTTTAAAAGATTCACCAAAACGACGTTCAAGAGTTGCATGAAGCTTTTCATCAACAGTTTCTCGCATTTTTTCAAGTTTATCTGAATTATCTTTTTGTAAAAGTCCTAATCTATTTTCAACAACTTGTGTAATATTTTGAAAATTACTATTTAAGGTATTACTCAATTCCTCCCTTATCTCTTTTTGACCACTATTATTTTCCACACGTGAACGAGATATTTCATCTTTTAATATACTTTCCAATCTAATCTGTTCTTTATTATCATTATTTTTCTTTGATAATATAAAAATAGATACACTAACTATTATAATTGTTTGTATTATTAAGATGATTAATATCAATGTCATATTTATTTTTTATTGTATTATTTTATTATTTTAATCTATTTTTTAAATTCTTATTATAAATCCTGACTATGTGTTACATTTTCTATATGTGAAGATATACCTGTTTCCTTTTCTATTGAATATTGACCTTCCAGGGCTAAAGTATTCATATCCAATCTATCTTTAAAAATATTTAATATATTTTCTATGTCATCATTTTTTTTAGAAAAAGCTTCTAAAACAGGGTCTTGTAATGCACGTGAATATGAATATGTTATAGGAAATGAATATGGACCCTTTTTTATAATATTATTTAAATTTAGAGTTGCTTGTATAGGAGTTTGTCCACCAGATAAAAACACAACACCACCTACATCTTTAGGTATATGAGTAAGTAACATAGATGAAGTTTTTTGGGCTATATCTTCATCAAAAGCTTTAATGACAGAATGTTTACCTGCCAAAACCATAGCTGTTTTTAATATAATATTTTTAATATCAACTTTATAAGTATTTAGATTATTAAATAATGATATAAATACATATGACATCTTTTCATAACATTCTTCTATATTATGATCACCATCATAAAGTACCTCTGGCTCTATGATAGGAACTATACCTGCATCCTGTGCAAAAGATGCATATATAGCAAGATTTCTAAGATTTAAATCTATTATTTCATTTGTAGATTTTTTTACATCTATAACAACACGCCATTTACAAAAACGAGCACCTAAAGAAAAATATTCTTCAAATCTTTGTTTTAAATGATCTATACCTAAAGTAATCTTCTCATTTGGAAAATTTGGAAAATCAATCAAACCTTCATCCACCTTTATACCAGGTATAATACCCTTTTCTTCACAATATTTTGTAAAAGTTTTTCCAGGCTCTATATCTTGCCTGAAAGTCTCATCGTGAAAAATAACACCACTTATATAATCAGTAATATATTGATTACCTATCAATATTTTTCTAAATACTAATCTATTTTCAATAGTTTGGGGTATATTTAAAGCTTCAAATCTCTTATTTATAGAATTAACACTTTCATCTGCAGCTAATATACCCTTATTTTTAATAAATATTTTTTTTATAGTTTCTTGCAATATATCTGATTTCATATAAGTATTATATCATAATTCTATTTTTGCTATATTGTGGCCATTATTATTCAATAATAATCTCATTTGAGATATAGCTATTTTGTTTAATTTTATCAATCTATCCTTTTGAGATAAGCCTTCTTTGACAAATTTACTATTTAACACATCTGCTTCATTTGCATATACAATATTTGACTCCTTAGGGGATATTTTATTTGGAATAATTATATTCTCTTTTATAGAATTTGTGTGAATTTTATAATTTATTTTAGTTAAATATCTGTTTACATTCCATTCCAGTTTTTTACTATCACTTTCTTCTTTTTTAAGTCTTTGAAATTCTTTAATTAAATATAATTTAAATTCAGGTGATAATCAACTAGCAAATTCAAAAGCTATATCTTTATGTGCAAAAGTACCCCCATAACGACCATATGAAGACTTTATTCCTATAGCATTTGTTAAAAACACCCACCTTGAAACAGATAACATAAAATCATTTGTACCAGACTCATCTTTAATGTTACCGAATTCGGTAACATTAAAATCATTATTATTAATCTGTTCCCATAATCCCATAAAACGAATAGTATACTTTGTTGACAACCATTTAAGAATAATAAAACCTGTCCTATCTTTATCCTTAAACCTAGCCATATCAGTCAAAGATATATAATCATCATCTGTATTTGATAATTTCACACCTATAATCTGATTGTTTATTTTTATTTTTCCCATAAAAAAAATACTAACAAAATACGGTTAAAATAAACCAAAAGAAACAATAAAGATTATATAAATAATATATAAAATAAACTAAATAATGATTCAAATATAAATATTTTATAAGTAAATAATTTGACATAAATACTATGATATAGTATAATATAGGAGCATGAACAAAATCATCGTAAGTCTAGTAAGTGGCACAACATGTGCCACAATGTTGTCTTCTTGCACAATTGAAGTACCCCCCCCAGGATGTATGGTCGGTGGCAGACCGCCAGTATTTGCCGGCCCGCCTCCGGGATACTACCCTCAGTATTTCAGGCCAGGCATGAACGGAGGTTGTCCACCTCCGTATCCACCTCAAATGAGGACTCAGTATAGCAGAGGACCACAATCCTATGTTGCAGGCTTTATGCCTGGATCATGGGAAGAATACAAATACAGGAGGTCTCAGGGGTGGCATCCATAGTCACCCTCCCTAAAAATCCTCCAAAAAAAACAAGTCGGAAACTTCTTTATGAAGTTGTCCGACTTTTTTCTTTTATTTTTTTATATTTTGAAATATATACTATACTTTCAAATATTTTTTAATAGCCAAGAATGATGATATAGCACCCAAAACAGTACCTCCTGCAACTAAGAATAGTATAATATAAGCTAAATTATCTTGATAATAACTGAATAAGTTGATACCTGTACCAAGTTTTTCTGTCCAACCTCCAGCATAATGAGTTATAGGTAAAAGTATAATAGTTGTAACTATAGCTGATACAACACCATATAATATACCAACAGTAACAAATGGGGCTCTAATATATGTCTCACTAGCACCTACTAAACGCATAACAGAAACTTCCTCTCTAAATATGTATATAGCTAACCTGACAGTGTTAAATGTTATAAGTATAGAGACTATAGCAAAGAATATAGCTACTAATATACCTAATTTATTTGAAGCTGTTATAATCCTATTTAAAGATGCTATAGCTTGTTTGTTTTTCTCTGTATAATTTATTTTTTCTATTATATTATTATCACCTAAATCTTTCTCTTTTTGCTTTATAAATTCAACTATATTTTCATAACGATTTGGATCTTTTGCTTTAATATTTAAACTTGCAGGTAAAGGATTTTCACCTATTTCATTTAAAGCTTGCAATGTCGCTTCTTCATCTTTATGTCTTTCTCTAAAATTTTGATAAGCTTGATCCCTTGATATATATTTAACTTCACCTATATCTTCATTTTTCTTTATAGTATTTGCGAAAGATAATATAGATTCTTCACTAGCACCTTTCAAAAAATATATATCTACATCTACTTTATTTTTTATAGTTTCAAGTGTTGATGATAAAACTACACCTGAAAATAAAACCATAGATATAACTGTCAATGTAACTGTCATTATTAAAACTGATGCCAAAGAAACTGAACCATTACGCCAAAAACTTATAGCACCTGATTTTATTGTTCTTTTTATTTTTGTAAGTATCATTTTTTTATTTTTAGATTTTAGATTTTAAAATTTAAGTTTTATTTATATTATATATAAATCTTATAGTATATATTTACCCTCATGACTATCTAAAGCCACTTTTCCATCTTTTATAGTTATAACCCTTCTACCTAGATTATCTATCACACCAACATTGTGTGTAGTTAATATAATAGTTGTACCTAAATCATTCACTTTCTTTAAAAGCTGTATAATTTCATAAGTGTTAACAGGATCAAGATTTCCTGTTGGTTCATCAGCTATGATAACATCTGGTTGATTTACTATAGCTCTAGCTATAGCAACTCTTTGTTTTTCACCACCAGATAATTCATCTGGAAAATTATACATCTTATGTTTTAAACCCACTAAATCAAGAGCATGCGGAACATCATTGGCTATAGCTTCATCGTCCATACCTGCAGCTTCCATAGCAAAAGCTACGTTTTCATAAGCGGTCTTATCTGGTAATAATCTAAAATCTTGAAATACAGTACCCACCCTTCTTCTATAATGATTTATATGACTTTTTTTGAGATCATGTATATTCATATCTTCAAAAGTAACTGAACCCTCTGTTGGTTTTTCTTCAGCTAATATAAGTTTGAGTAATGTTGTTTTACCAGCACCAGAATGACCAACTATAGAAACAAACTCTTTTGGTTTGATATGAATATTTATATCTTTTAAAGCTATATCACCTGTATGATATAGTTTTGTTACATTGTTAAACTTAAGCATGTTATATATTATACAATAATATAAAAAATATATCTCTTAATTTTTAAATTAAAATACTATTTTCAATAATATCAAAATATTATCTTTTAATATTGTTAATATCTAAACCTGATTCACTTATAAGACGTCCAAGATGATCTCTATGTGTTTTCATGACATGCATAGTAGCTCCCATCTGCCCTTTACCTTTTTTCACTTCTGTTTGTATCTCATCACCAATCTTTCTGAAGAAATCTGGATCTCTATTTATAAGAGCCATAATCTTTTCTTGATCAGCTTCTGATACGCCTTTTAATTGTTTTTTTAATAATTGTTTTGTTAAAAAATCTTTAAAGAATGCCATAC
>CAZHNC010000031.1:0-5921 GCA_964532765.1 uncultured Candidatus Saccharibacteria bacterium
ACTTGAATATTACGATGAATACGGGCAGAAAAAAATAAGGGGTGCAGGAGGTTTACTATCTCATATATTTCAACATGAATGCGATCATCTTAAGGGAGAATTATTTATAGATAAAGCTAAAGATATAGAATATATAGATCCAAAAGAAAATGAATAACCAACAAAACAATAATAAAATAAAATTTATATATTTTGGAACCGGTTTTTTTTCTGAAGAAGTTTTGAAAAATTTATTAAATCAAAATATAAAACCAGAATATATAATCACTTCCCCAGATAAACCAACAGGTCGACATCAAATAATAACAGCAGGACCAATAAAAAAAATTGCCATAGATAATAATATAAATTTTTTACAACCAGATAATTTAAAATCTGAAGAATTTTTAGAAAAATTTAAAACAATCATCGATGAAAATACATTATGCGTAGTGTGTGATTATGGAAAAATACTACCACAGACATTACTAAATCTAAACACAATAGATTTTATTAATATACATCCATCATTGTTACCAAAATTTCGTGGACCTGCCCCACTTCAAAATACGATATTACAAAATAATCAAGAAACAGGTGTTACAATAATAAAGATGGATAATAAAATGGATCATGGTCCAATAATAGCAATTGATAAAATAAAAATAGATGACAATATATGGCCCTGCTCTATTTTAGAATTATCTAAAATATTAGCTGAGAAAAGTTCCAAAATATTAATAGATGTATTTAAAAAATATCAAAATAAAAAAATAGAATATATAGAGCAAGATCATCAAAATGCAACATATACTAAAATGATAGAAAAAAAAGATGCAGAAATTTTTCCAAATCAAGAATCAATATCAGAAATATATTTAAAATATCAAGCTTATAAACATTGGCCGGAAATATTTTATATAAATAAAGATGGAAAAAGAGTTAAGATAAAAAACATGACGAAAAATAAAATAAACAGGATAATAATTGAAGGAAAAAAAGAAACAGATTTTATGAATTTTTAATTGATAAATAATTTTAAAATATTCATAAAATTTGACTTTTGCTTAAAAATATATCAATATATAAATTGTCAATCTTTGATCATAAGTATAAAAAATACAAAATACAGAAAGGAACAAAATGAAAACAAAATTTGCGACAATACAATTGATCGCAGGTCATTGTGGTAAAATGCAAATCAGACAATTACCATACATATTTGATGATATTTCACATATCATCAGTAGAAATATGCACAATCAATCATCTGGTGATTACATGTTAGACCTAAACTCATTTCATGGTTTAGGTGGAGAATATGAAGTATCCCATATAGATGAACAAAACAATCAGATCGCAGATGCATACCATGAACAAGTCGAAAACCGATTATACCTAAATGGAGGTATTCTAAGGCTTAGACTTGGTAAAATCATCTCGTATAAGATAGGACAATATATTGTCCGAATATGGAATTTTATTGACAGAGCAGAAAATACTATTGATTGGAATATTTCACCTATTGGCACAAGTATCCCAATCAATGTAAAAAATGCCCTTCGAGATAGTTATCGTTTTTTTCAACTCAACAAAACAATCACTATCCCAACATCAAAAAAGACAAAAGATTCAGCTAAATCAGAATACGAATTTGACACAGCAAAAATCTTACGTAATCCAATGTGTGAAATATGGTCACCAGACCCTAATTTCAACCCAAGAGCAAACCCTTTAATATTTTAACCTCCCCCCCCCTTTATACAAATCACCCTTAGATCAAAAACTGGTCTAAGGGTTTTTATTATTAAAATTAAATTCACAGAATCTATAAAAAACAAAAAGCTTCACCTTAAGATAGTGAAGCCTCTTGTCATATTATTTTAAAGCCAATGTATCATCAGCACCTCCCCAACATGGACGAGATGAATTCCATGGACGAGTACCTTGTTTTTTATAAAGATACTTAGCATATTCCAAGTTCCCATCTATTGTGTGTATATTAAGACCCATTTTTTTTGAATCAGATAAGTGGTATTTTTCATTGATTTGAAACACACCAACATCTTTATTATTAACAACACCTCTTATAACATCACCATCTTCATCAAATTGTCTATTTCTTGACTCACAATAAGCAATCTTTTGCATTATAGGTATGTCAGCGAAATGTAATTTAACTTTTGATTTAACATTATCATTCACATTCATTGTTGAAGTACTGATCATTTCTGTACTTGTAGAAATAATACTATTTTGATTTAGATTTGTATTATTAATATCATCTGTACTTATAAAAGCACCTGATATTAATGCTACAAAACCTATTGTCGTTATTTGTAAAATAAGCGTTTCTTAACTTGTAATCTCTATATCTCATCTACCTACTTCTGTATGACTCTGACCAGATTGATTATGTAAGACTATAATCCTGAAAACTTAAGTCCTCTAAAATAAGATATATGTTGCACAATTTAAAAACCACTCTTACAGTGGTAACTATAGTATATCATATTCAGATTTAAAAATCAAGTTATAACACTTCGATTTTAAGTTGTCAAATAAGTTATAATAAAAACATATTTTAAATCATATTGTCAATTTTTAACCACAAAAGACCTTATAAAATAAAGGTTTTATATTTAAAGTATATAAATATATTTTTATATCTTATTTGACTTTTGAAATAAGTATTATGTAAATAAAATACACCGAACATACATAACATGCAGTTATATATAAAGAAAATACAGACTGATTTATTTAATCCATAAATACCTCACCCAAAATATAATCAAAATCTGAATCGTCAATAATGTTATCATACCCCAAAATATAATCCTCGCTTTCCATCTCGAAAAAGCAATTTCCCTTTTATCCATATTGATTTTTTTGATTATGTCATGTATACTCATGCTATTATCTTTATCATAGATAATATAAAATTATTCCAAAGAAATTATAAAAAATTCATAAAGAAAATATAAAAATATGGCAACAAAGAAAGCCGCTGGATCAGCTAAAAACTTAACAGATTCAAATCCAAAATATCTTGGAGTTAAACTTTATGGTGGTGAAAAAGCATCTGCTGGATCAATAATAGTTAGACAAAGAGGAAGTAAGATATTACCAGGTACAAATGTATCTATGGGTAAAGATCATACTTTATTTGCAACTAAACCAGGAGTTGTTACTTTTGGCACAAAAAGAAAAATAAACATAGATAATACAGTTTCTGTTAAGAAAGTGGTTCACGTAAAATAATTAATTATTAACTTTTATAGTTGTAACCCTTTTTTCAACTCAAAGACCAATACCAGAAAAAAGAACAATTATAAAATCAAAAAAACAAATGACAAAAATATTAGAAGAAAATTTAAAAGATATTATAAATCCACCAAGTATAGGTGATGATATAGAAGGTAAAGTTATAACTTTATATAAAAGTAGACTTTTTGTTGATTTATCACCTTTTGGAACAGGAGTTATATATGGAAAAGAGTTTATAATAGCTCGTGATATTATAAGAAAAGTTAACCCAGGAGACCTTATAACCGCTAAAGTTTGTGGTTTTGATGAAAAAGATGGTTACATAGAACTTTCATTAAAAGAAGCAAGACAAGCACTTATATGGAAAGATGCAGAACAAGCAGTGTTAGATAAGACTCATTTTGAACTTACAATACAAGATGCAAATAAAGGTGGGCTTATGATGACATGGCAAGGTATACAAGGTTTCTTACCTGCCTCACAACTTAAAACAGAAAATTATCCAAAAGTTGAAGATGGAAATAAAGATAAAATACAAGATGAGCTTAAAAAACTTATAGGTAAAAAAATATCTGTTTCTATAATAACAGCTGATTCAAAAGAAAATAAACTAATTTTCTCAGAAAAAGAATTTGATGGAACAGTATCAAATACAAGTATAAGTAAAGGTAATGCCGCTAAAATAGCTGAAATGAGTGCGAAATACTCTGTAGGAGATGATGTTGATGGTGTTATAACTGGTACAGTAGATTTTGGAATATTTATAAAAATCAATGATGAATTAGAAGGTTTAGCTCATATATCTGAGTTAGATTGGGGTTTAATAGAAGATCCAAGAACAATGTTTAAGGTAGGTGATCAAGTAAAAGCTCGTATTATAGATTTTAAAGATGGAAAGGTTTCTCTATCATTAAAAGCTAGAAAAGAAAATCCATGGACAGAAGCTTCTAAAAAATACAAAAAAGATGATACTGTTACTGGAGTAATAATTAAATACAATAAACATGGAGCATTGGCATCTATAGAAGAAGGTGTTTCAGGTTTAGTACACATATCAGAGTTTGGTGATGAAAAAACAATGAAAGAAAAGGTTGAAATCGGTAAATCATACTCATTTAAAATAAGTATATTTGAACCAGAAAAACAAAGAATGATATTGAAGTTGAATTAACAAAAATCAACAAAAAAGATCCTCGATTATTTAAATCAAGGGTCTTTTTTTATTCAAATTTTTATCTTCTATTCACCGTCTCCACAGCCCTATCCACCTCACCCTTCAAAAATAACTTAATCCCCTCCAAAATCTTTGGATAAATATTGTTTATCACCCCCTTCTCATTAGGTGTAAATTTTCCAATAACAAAATCAGGTATATCAGTTTTATGTGGTTTAGATTCAGGACATATACCTATCTTTAAATGATAATAATCTTTTATACCCATAATGTTATATATAGAATTAATACCATTATGTCCCCCGCTATTACCCCCATAAGTCAATTTCATAGCACCTATAATTTGATCAAGATCATCATGAATGATTATAATATTTTTATTTTGACTTCCTGGTTTAATATTTTTAAAAATTTTTTTTAATGCAATACCAGACTCATTCATATATGTATCAGGATTTACAAAATCAACACCTTCCATTTGACCAATATCATCCATAAGTCTAAAAACCATATCTTGACCTATATTATGTCTTGTTCCTTTATATTTTTTTGTTGGATTTCCTAGTCCTATTATATATATCATATATATGATATAATATAGCAAAATATGAGTAAAATAGACAATACAACAGCAAAAAAAGAAATGTCTTGGAAAAGCTTTTTTATATTATTAGGTTTAATATTCCTTTTCAGAATATTCATACTTGAACCACATAGTGTATCTGGATCATCTATGGATATCACCTTCAAAGATAATGACTATGTTTTAGTAGATAAAATAAGTTATAGATTTAAAAGTCCAGAAAAAGGTGATGTTGTAGTATTTAATCCACCAGAAAATATACAAAATAAAGATAGATTCATAAAACGTATAATAGCAACACCTGGTGATACAATAATGGTTAAAGATGGTGTTACTTACATAAACGATACACCAATTCAAGAGAATTTTGTAAAATATGCAAGTTCAAAAGATAGTAATATTATCAAATTGAAAGATAATGAATATTTTGTTATGGGTGATAATAGATATGTTAGTTATGATTCAAGATATTGGGGACCTATAACAAAAGAAGAAATTCAAGGGAGAGTGTGGTTAAGACTATACCCTTTCAATAAGATATCATTATTACCTGGTAAAAAAGAATATATCGAAAAATAAAAAATATGAAAAAGATAACAATTACATCAAAAAAGACAACATCTATTAAGACAAATGTTTTAAATAAAAATACAATAGATACTATTATCCCAAATCATTTAAAGATTTTTAAAATATTACAACATTTCGGTTTTAGACATTCACAAAAACCAGAACATACCACATTGGAAAAAAAATTATTATCAAAATATTCTGCTGAAAATCTTGTAGATACTTTATCATTACAAAAAAAGATTATAGAAAAAAAATTTGAAGGTTTTTCATTCCCTGCTAATATAGCATATACGAGAGATGAAGATAATTTAGTATTACCAATACCACTTGTCCTAACAACAG
>CAZHNC010000032.1:0-5858 GCA_964532765.1 uncultured Candidatus Saccharibacteria bacterium
CTAAAATCAGAGAGGGAGTTGAAATAATAGGTTCTGAGAGATACTTTTTTGGATTTAAATTTACAGGTGAAGACAGTGAAATCAAGCTTCAAGAGGATGAAGTAAGAGCTTATAAATGGGTCTCTTTTACTGAACTAGATAAATTCTTACTTTTTGATAATCAATTAGCTGAGACTTCAGAAAAATTATTGGCAGTATTTCCTCAATTTAAATAGATATGATAAAAAAACCGACACTTCTTTTTGTGGAAGAAGTTGAAAACACACTATCAAGGAGGATTACTTCAAACAATGCAATCAATGTGGTTTTACTTAGGTTTAAGCAAAACATATCTTTCAGTGAGGTATACTTAAAAGACACATCACATGTGCCATCTTTTATTTTAGATAAAAAACAAACACTGGAGAGTGAGATAGAAAGGTTTAATGAGTTCTGTACTAAGAACAATTTGATAATTGATTATTTCTATAATGATTCTGAGTATAACCAGGAGTTGGTTCAGAAATTTGCATCAACATTAAAATTACCTGGTTCATTAAGTGAAAAACAGGCTCTATGTGTAAGAGATAAGGCTGTTATGAAGGACATGTTGAACAGAGTTGGATATAAAACTATGCGATACAGTGAATTATCATCATATGAAAGTGTATTAGATTTTGCTGAAAAAAACGGAGGATTTCCAATTATAGTTAAATGGAGAAAAGGTCTTTCTTCAAAAGAAGTGTATAAAATTGAGAATGCTGATCAGCTCAAGGGATTGAATTTAGATTATTCAACCGGACGTTTTATTGCTGAAACTTTTTGTCCATACTTGATATGGTGCATTGATTCACTTGTGCAAGATGGTAAGATAGTTGGAACTTTTTTTACATGGTTACCATATACAAATCTCAGTTTTGCAGAAAAAAAAGAAAAGTTTGCACAGATTACTGTAAATGCATCCCCTGAAGAAATAAAATTTGATGGAAATAAAGTAATTCAAGACATTGTGGATGAACTTGAACTGGAGAATGGGTACATGCACCTGGAAGCTTTTGTGGATCTTGGTGGGCAACCTATAATTTGTGAATTTGCATGGAGGACACCAGGAGAGCATATGCTGTTAAATCACAGTCTTGCCTTTGGGATTGATGTGTATTCTCTGCTTATTGAAATAATAGTCGGTAAGAAAATTCATTCAGTAAATGCTAAGGGTATAAGATGTGTGGGAGATATGTTCCTGCCATTAAATACAGGAGAAATAAGTAAAATTACACCATTTAATGAGCTGAAATCTTTAGCAGGAGTTATTGATGGACAGATTTATTATAAAGTGGGTGATATTATTAAATCAAAAAGGCAATACACAGATTGCTCTGGTTGGGTACAGATTGAAGGGGATACAAAAGAAGAGGTTTTGGATAGGATGCTTAGTGTATATAAAAAATTTATAATCGAGACTTTGTAATAATTAATTTGATAAATTTAAATAATTGCGGTATATTTCTAAAATAGAACCTTAACTTAGAAAATCAAATCATGAAAGAACAAAACCATCCTGTTCCCAGCATATACCACAAGATGTTGTTTATAGGAAGTGATAGTCGTAAAGGAGGTGTTGTGGATTTTAAAAATCCTCCAATCGTAGTGTATTCATCAAAACCCATCAACGAGTATAAGAATACAGTTTTAGGTAATCATATTGATATCAAATCTTTACCTGTACAATACTCGGACTCAAAATGTTTTTTGATACTAAGACCAACAGCTTTGCAGTACAGGTTTTTTGTCAGAGAATTACTTTTTGAATCAGGACTTGAGGTATCAGACGAGTTTGAGTTGGACAACTTCATGCTACTAGCAGATGTTCTCTATCAACTGGATCTTGATAAGTCTTATCATTGGCAATGGAGAGTTATTATGAGAGTGCTTCATGAATCAGGTGTTCAAGATCAAAACAAGGCATTTGTTTTTGTTCTTAAATACTGTGATTTACTTACTATTGTCAAAGTATCAAATCTCAAAAATGATATCCGTAACAATATTGGTGAGACACCGGTTATTGTTAAGCACGATGGTTTGGTTGAAATTGCTCTAGGAATACACCATCTACACTCCCCTGATGCCCTTGATCTTGATGCGGAGTATAACACATTGATGCACGCTAAAAACAAAACATCTGTGTTTGCATTTTGATTCAGTCTCCTTGTTGGCAGAGTAGCTGACAAGGAGATTTTCTCATTCCCAAAAATCCCACCACATGCTATATTACAAAGTATGAATCTATCAGTCGGCATCGTAGGCCTCCCAAATGTGGGTAAATCAACATTATTTAATGCAATCACAAAAAAATCAGTACCAGCTGAAAATTATCCTTTTTGTACCATAGATCCATCTGTGGGTATTGTTCCTGTGCCTGATGAGAGATTGTATAAACTTGCTTCATTTTCTAAAACAAAAAGAACTATACCAGCTATAGTTGAATTTGTGGATATCGCAGGTCTTGTAAAAGGTGCGTCGGAAGGTGAGGGTCTTGGAAATCAATTTTTACAACATATACGTGAAGTAAATGCTATAGCACATGTAGTACGTGTTTATGAAGATAATAATCTTACTCATGTTCATGGAAAAGTTGATCCTGTTGATGATATAGCTATTATTAACTTTGAACTTATTATTGCTGATAAACAGGTTGTTGAAAAAAGATTATCTTCATTAGATAGGGATATAAAAAGAAACGATAAAGATGCTCTTATATTAAAAGAAGTATTGGACAAAGTGTTGGAAAATCTCAATAAAGATATATTTGCATCAAAAACAGAACTTACAGATGATCAAAAGATTTTGTTAAATAAAAACATACAACTTATAACTATGAAGCCTGTTATGTATGTATTAAATAAAAAAGCTGGTAGTAAAAATATCATAGATGATATAACAGATAGTCGATATATATCTTTGATGGAATATTTTAAAAAAGAAAATGCAATATATACAGTTGTGGATGCACGTATAGAAAATGATCTTAAAGATTTCGAAGGTGAAGAAAAAGAGATGTTTAGACAAGAACTTGGCGCCGGTGAAGATGATGGTATTAATGATCTTATAAAATCAGGTTATAAACTTCTAAATGTTATAAGTTATTTTACAACTGGTGTTGAAGAAACTCGTGCATGGACCATAGAAAAAGGTTGGACAGCTCCACTTGCTGGAACTGCTATACATACTGATTTTAAAGATAAATTTATACGTGCTGAAGTGGTTTTCTGGTCTGATCTTATAGAATCAGGTTCATATGGTATAGCTCGTGAAAAAGGTTTAGTTCGAACTGAAGGTAAGGAGTATATAGTTAAAGATGGGGATGTTATTGAATTTAAGATTTAAACAAAGAAAAAGCCATCACTATTTTTAAATAAAAAATAAAAACCTTATAGGGATTGAACCACATAAGGTTTATTTGATTATTTATTATTTGATTTCGTAGCTGAAACCATTTTTGGAAGCTACTGTGTTGATGGTTACATTGTACTCGGTAACCCATTTTGTTTTTGGTGTTAGAGTAACAACCACCCTTCCACCACCTTTTTTCTGGCTTACAATTTGATAATCTCTGCCATTTTTAAGGTCATGATGATCCTTGAGTGCATTTATAACAGATTTGCTGAATTTATCTTCTTGAGTCTGAGCAGGCATGGTTTTATGTGTTTTTGGTTTTTCAAAACTTGATACCGTATCAAGTTTATCTCCATAATATATATATTTTTATAAAAATAGTCAAATCAATAAAAATATGTTATCATACATCACATTATGGTAAACAAAGATCAAAAAGAATATTTATCAAAAGAGCGTCAAGCAGAGCTTATCGCTGAATTAGATCATCTAAAAACAGTTAGAAGAAAAGAGATAGCTGAAGATCTCGAATATGCAAGAAGTCTTGGTGACTTATCTGAAAATGCTGAGTTCAATAAAGCACGTGAAGATCAAGCTATAGTTGAAGATCGTATAAATCAAATAGAATCAGTTTTGGCAAATGCAGAGATAGTTAAAATGCATCATGCTTCAACAGCAGAGGTTGGTACAACTATAAAGTTGGTGAAAAAAGGTTCAACAAAAGAAGAAGTTTATATGTTGGTTGGTTCTGAGGAGATAGATTTTACTCAAAATAAAATATCATTAAAATCTCCTATAGGTGTTGCTATATCTGGAAAAACAAAAGGTGATGAGATACTAGTAAAATTACCAAATGGTAAAGAAGAGGTTTATACAATAAAAAATATAGAATAATAATTATTGTTTTGATATAATTATTATTATATGACAATAACGGATTTTCTAATCTTTATTATTTACTCATCTATAGTGATTGGGATTTTATTTCTTATATCACATCTATGGGTAAGGGTTAAGCAAACATGGATCGCTTTTGTGAGAGCTGATTTCTATTCAAAACAAAAATATGAATTATTAGAAATAAGTATACCAAAAGGACAAACTAAAACTCCTATGACTATGGAGTTGTTTTTGAATTGTTTATATCAACCTTTTGGGGAAGGTGTATGGAAAGATGTTTGGTTCAAAGGTTCAACAAAGCCCTGGTTTAGTTTGGAGATTGTATCTATGCAAGGTAAGGTTAGTTTTTATATTTGGACAAAGGATAGTTATGTTAGCCTTATAAAAACTCAATTATATGCACAATTTCCTGAGATAGAAATAAAAGATATATATAAAGGTGATTATAAAAAAGATTATACATATCCATTTGAGTATGATTTAGAAAAATATAAATTCACTTGTTTAGAATTCAGAAAAAAAGGAGCAGATCATTTACCTATAAAAACTTATGTAGATTATGGTTTAGATAGAGATGTTAAAGAAGAATTTAAAATAGACCCTATATCTACTGTATTGGAATATCTTGGCTCTCTAGGTAAAGGTGAATATGCGTGGATACAGATAGGTATAAAAGCTCCCGGTAAAGATAGATTAAAATCAGCACCAACAGATTCATCAAAAGTTGCTGATTTTAAAAAAACATATAAATTAAAATGGTATCAAAATCAAGTCATGGTTGATTGGACAGACGCTGCAAAGGATGAACTTAAGAAACTTGGTAAAAAAGATGCTGCTACTGTAGCAGAAATGCGTTTATCAAAATTAGATGAAGAAAAATTGAATGCGGTTGAACGTGGTTTAACTAAAATAGCTTTTGATACAAACATAAGAGCTATTTACTTCGCAGAAAAGGATTTGTTTTCTCCAGCAAACTCTTCTGGTCTTATGGGGGTTATGAGGCAATATAACACGTTACATTTAAATAGTTTTGAAATAAAATCACCTTTAGTTAAAAGAGCTTGGATGGATAAAAAAGGTATAAAAATAAATACTGATAAAAAATCAATATTTGATCAATATAAATACAGATCATTCTTTTATCCAGGTTATATACCTGTAACAGGGGCTAATATGTGGTTATCAAATGGATATGTAACAGGCAAACCTTTTATATTAAATACAGAAGAACTTGCCACTTTATTTCATTTTCCAGGGGATACTTCCAAGACATCAAATGTATCACGTGTTGAAGCTAAAAAGGTTGAACCACCATCAAATTTACCTATATAAATTAAATATAATATATAATTCAAATAATATTCACTATGTCTAAAATTTTTAAAATATTTACTCTTATTTTTGTATTATTGATTATTTTATCATCTTTTATTGTTGTGAATATTTTTATTCCAATTAATGCAAATAATTATCCTATAACTATAGAAATATCATCAGGTGAAAAACTTTCTTCTGTTTCAAAAAAATTAAAAGATAATAAATTGATATCAAATTCATTTATTTTTGAAAATTTTGTTAAGATTTTA
>CAZHNC010000033.1:0-5851 GCA_964532765.1 uncultured Candidatus Saccharibacteria bacterium
ATAGTGAAAAAACAAATGAGTTTATAGATAATGAAGTTTCAAAGATAATGAATGAAGCGTACATTCGTGTACAAAATATAATAAACACAAATCGTCCTTGTTTAGATTCTATAGCAAAAGCTTTGGTTGAAAAAGAAACATTGGAACAGGCTGAATATGAGGAGATTGTTAGAGGTTTTGGAATAAAGGTGGAAAAATAAAAAACACCTCACATGTATTAGTGTAACTAATCATGTGAGGTGTTGCTATTTGTTGGTAAATATATCAGATCAACCCTTTCGGCATCAAAGTAGGAGAGGGTTTTTTTTGACTAATTTCATTTTTCTCCTCATCGGTCATAGGTTTGATTGCTTCACCTGTGAGTTGGATAAAGTTGAAATCATGAGGGTCGACAGGGTTACCACTTTTTGTTTTTTCTTGCGATTGTACCATCACATGAATACATCCATGTGTGTGTCGGATGAGTTGTATTGCTTTTCCAGTAAATCCACTAGCCTCATCAGTTACAATGGTGCCTAGGATTTCAATAGGGAGCTCAATCTCTTCGATTGGGGGTTTAGAGTCAGCTACTCTTGCTGACTCTAAAAAGAACTTTTTCAAAGGTTCTTTTGTTTCTTGATCGAGACCTTTAGGTTGGAATCCATATCGAACACTCCCGTCTTGAAAATGTGCCGAATGTGTTAACATTCCTTCCATATTTGTCCCTGTGTCAGTTACAAAACTACGTAGTTTATATACTTTTATTTTCATTGTTATATCTTTCTGGTTACGTAAACACCCTGCTGTTTTTACAGCACAGAATATTTTGTTTTAGAAGGTGCTTAAATATTTCTGTCTTGCAATATAATTACATATAAAGTTTTAAATTTCAAATTAATTATAGTGGTTAATTGTTATATTTATATATATTGTAATGATAAATATATAAAGATATTGTCAAAAGTGTAAGTTAAGGTTGAAGGTGTGTGTTAACGTGTGTTATACATAATATATGTATGTATTAAATAAGTATAGATATAAACATGGATTTACTTTGATAGAATTGATGGTTGTTATATCTATAATATCCCTACTTTCATCTATAATCACTGTCTTTTTAAGTGATGCTAGAGAAAGAGCTAGGTTTGCAGCTGCTAAAGCATCTTATAGACATACACAAAACATCTTATATGAAAAAACCGCATATAGATTTAATTTTGATGATAATAATTTTAATTCTACTGATTCAATCAATAATGGGGTTTCTGCAACAAATCCATCACAATCTATAAATCCAGCCTTATTATTAAGTGATACAACTTTGTTTGATAAAGGTTATAGTCTGTATGTACCATCAAGTATTGATATTACAAATGACGGTTTAACTTATTATAATACTAAAGTTGGTGATATTGTTAATGATTTTGACTACATCTTATCCACTTGGTTTCGTCCAACTGTTTTAAATACAAATGGACAAAAACCTATACTATCAGTTTCACCTGATGGTAATTCTTTAGGAAATAAAATATATTTAAATAATTCTAATTTTTTATGTGCACAGATTTATTCCGGTGGTCCATATTTTTGTACCGATTATAAATTTGTTATAAATAGATGGTATTATATTACAGCTATGTATAAAAGGTTGAATACTAATGATTTAGAAATTAGATTAACTGTTGATGGTAAAACCTTTTCCAATGTATTTACAGGTGTAACTAATCAAACTAGTTATCGTTCTATTGTTATAGGTGCAGATTGTTGTTCAAATGCTGTGGGATATTTTGATGAAGTTATGTTGATTGATGCAACTTATTAAATTATGTTTATTATTTAATCTCAGATTACTCTCTATCAACTTTAACGTATCTCTTCTTATAAATCTCATAAAATGCCGCTAAAATATCATCAGAATTTTTACCAAGTTCTGATGATATTTTGTTTAACTTATCTAATTCATCATCTTCAGGTTGTCTATCATCTTCATGTATTTTTGATAATATTAAAACATATTCTATGATCATCAACTCAACTTCGTTTAATTCTTTCTTGATTTCATCAATATCTATCTCTTCTACTTTATGAAGTATTATATCTTCTTTAAATACATTCAATGTTAATAATATAGCAAATCTACCATAAGCAGCTCTATTTTCCTTTTGCCAATTGAACCATTTTAAATCTAAATCTAAATTTTTTGTATTTACATATCTTATCATTATGTTTAATGTAGATATCATCGCATCATGTGTTACTGATCTTTTTTTATCTGCTTCCATAAAATCTTCTTCAGATGTATTTTTATCTTCTCTTGAAAATTTTTCCATATTTGCCACATCTACTGTGTATTTATAACTACTATTTAAAACATCTTCAAATAATTCTTTGAAATCAGGATCTATTTCACAAAGTTTTTCACATTGTTCTATATCTATATCAATTTTAGGTAATTTTTCTCTAAATAGATTTGCTATTTTTTCAATAGCTGGTATATTTTCTATATAATGTTTAAAGAATTCATTATGCATGAATCATATTATACTATCTTTGACGTTATAATAAAACTTTGATATGATAGCTATTAAGCAAGCATAGCTCAGTTGGTAGAGCAGTCGTCTTATACACGACCGGTCCTAGGTTCGAATCCTAGTGCTTGCACCATAAAAAAACACCTTTTTAAAAGGTGTTTTTTATTATTCCATATGTAATTTTTCATTATCTTCAATCAACTTAATCAAATTATCATTTAAACCTCTTTCGATTAAATCTTGTGCAGTATTTCTTGCAGCTTCAACCATTTTTATATTTTTTATTGCTTCCATACCTATATCACTCAATCCCCATTGTTTATCACCATATAAATCACCGGTACCACGCATAGATAAATCAAGTTCAGCTAATTCAAAACCATTCTTTGCTTTTTTTAAAGCTTTTAATCTTTCCATAGTTTTTTCTCCAATGTTGTTGGTACATAGATAACAATAAGCTTGATGATTACCACGTATAACTCGACCACGAAGTTGATGTATTTGTGATAAGCCAAATCTGTCTGCACCCTCTATTATTATATTCGTTGCATTTGGAACATTTACACCAACTTCTATTACAGATGTAGCTACTAATATATCTATTTTCTTATCTAAGAAATCTTTCATCACTTTATCTTTTTCAGAAGTTTTCATTTTTCCATGAAGTGTGGCTATTTTGTAATCTTTGAAATCATTTTTTGATAATCTTTCAGCTTCTTCTTTAACTGATTTTGTATTTAATTTACTCATCATATCTGGATCAGGATCTTCTATTCTTGCACATATAACATAAGCCTGTCTTCCTGACTTAAGTTCTGTATGAATATTCTTATACATCTCTTTTCTTTTGTCTTCGGAGATTATTTCAGTGATTATAGGTTTTCTACCTGATGGCATTTGATCTATGATAGATAAATCAAGATCACCATAAATAGTTAGAGCTAATGTACGTGGAATAGGGGTGGCTGTCATGGAAAGTAGATGGGGTATTTGTATTATTTTTTCTTTAGGTTCATCCAGTTTATTATCTATATATGCTTTTTTATTCACTCTTAAAGTGTCTTTTTTCTTTATTTTACTTTTTATTTCTTCATCAGCTATATGTTTATTTGCGAGTTTTTGTCTTTGTTTTGTACCAAAGCGATGTTGCTCGTCAATAATAACAAAAGCAAGATCACGAAACACTACAGACTTTTGTATAAGTGCATGAGTGCCTATAACTATAGATATATCGCCTGATGCTATCCATTTTAAAAGTTGAGCTTTAGATATATCTGTACCTTGTTTTTGTGTTAAGAGAGAGGATTTTGAGGGAAATTTTTTACAACCTGATCCTGTTAATAACCCTATATTTATAGGTAATTTAGCAAACATTTGTGTAAATGATTCATAATGTTGTTTTGCAAGTATTTCAGTTGGTGCCATATATGCAACTTGTAAGCGAGAGTTCTTTTGATCTTGGGCTCTCATACTTTTTATACGAGATGATATTATTGCATAGGCTGCAGCTGCAGCTACAGCTGTTTTACCTGAACCAACATCTCCTTCAACAAGTCTACTCATAGGATGTGTTTTTTTGAAATCGTTTAATATTGATTTTATAGCTGATTCTTGTGATATTGTTAATTCAAAATCAAGATGAGATTTAAAATTTTCTAATGCTTCTTCTAATCCTATAAAAGAATATGATAAAGATTCTTCAGCCTCTTTTTTTCTTTTTGCATTTTGGAGTTGTATATAAAATATTTCTTCAAATGCAAATCTTTTTTTAGCTGCCTCTATATGTGTTTCTTTTTGTGGTGTATGTAAATATATTAGAGCATCATGAAGATTGGGTAATGAATATTTTTTTAAGACATCTTCAGGTATATTATCAACGATATTTTTAAACTCAGGATGTTTTAAAATTTTTTCTATTAGACTATGAATATATTTTGAAGTTATACTTTTTGTTTCTTTATATATTGGTTGAAAAACTATTTCTTCTTTATTACCAAATAGATTTGTACCTTGTGCTATAGGGTCAGCTTTAGTTTTTTCTATGATAGGATTTACTATAACTTTTTGTTTTCCTTGCTCTTTAACTATACCTGATATTTTTACAATATCTCCATCTTTGAACATTTTACTAATATAGATTTGATTGAACCAGGTGAGTTTTACATAACCAGTGTCATCGCGAAGTGTTGCATTTACCATCAAAACTTTTGTTTTAAAACTCTTTTGGGAGTCTATATTGTATATCTCACCATATAGAACTACATTTGTGTCAGGAGTAATATCTTTTATATATGTAGCCTTAAAAGCATCACCATAACGAGTTGGGAAGTGGTATAGGATATCTTTTACTGTAACAATATTTAGTTTTGTTAGAGCTATTTTATGAGCAGTGTTTATATTTTTAATTATGTCTGTAAGTGGTTTTTGAAGCATTGTGTGTATTATAGCAAGGAGTATGATAATTTGTTACAATTAATTTATGCTTAATTTAATTAAAATACCTTTTATGGTAATTACATTACTTTCTCCTTTTTTGATTATATCAGGTATTATAACTCTTATAGTTTCTTTGTTTAATAAAAACATTATTCAAAAAAAGAAAATTAGAAAAACAGGTTTATGGTTACTAATATCTCCTTTCATCTTATATCTTTTATTTCTTTCTTGGTGGGGTTTTGCTATTCTATTTTTTTAATTTTCTATAAGAAAAATAAATCACAGGTATATATACTATACTAATTACTAGAAATGTATTAAATATATTTAAATCCTTGTATTTTATAAATTTTAATATTGTGATACTAAAACATATTAATATTATATTTTTTATTTCCTGTTTGATAAATGTCTTGGTTGTTAAATTTGTTTGTGTTTTCTTGATTTGTCCTGTTTGTTTTTCTATATCATTAATTAATGTCTTTGTGTAATAAGGTATTATAAATAAAGGTATAATTGATACCATGCTTACTATAAATGGTAACAATATCTTTATTAAGATATTGTTATTGGGTGCAATTTTACACATTAGTGTGTATAAAGAAATAAAAAATATAAAGAACATTATTACAGCTATTATATTTATAATATTTTTGTCTTTTTTGTCCATATTACTTATAATATAACTTATTTTCATTATGTTTAAAATCGCACCTCAACTCATTTCCAAAGATCTAAAAAACCTCTCCACTAAACCCAGACGAGACATCTGTCAAAAGTTTTTTCAAACACATAAAGGTGGTTATGGGGAAGGTGATATCTTTATAGGTGTAACTGTTCCTGATACTAGAAAAATATTTGCAAAATATAAAAACGAAACCTCTTTAAAAGATGTTCAACAATTA
>CAZHNC010000034.1:0-5850 GCA_964532765.1 uncultured Candidatus Saccharibacteria bacterium
GGTTTTTCTTCCTCTATCAACATATTCTTTATCAACTCAAAAACCATTCTAAAATTTTCATCATACCTTTCCTCTAGTTCTTCTATCTTTTCTTTTAATTCAGAATAATTAACAATCATTTGTCTCAATTTTGTAAAAGCTCTCATGATTTGAATATTTACCTGTATAGCTTTTTTACTATTTAAAACACTAGATAGCATAGCAACCCCTTGTTCTGTAAAGGCATATACATAATCTCTCTTTCGACCAAAATTTGAAATCACAAATTGTGATTTCAAATTTGAATATTGGTTTATATGAATCTTCATCATAAAATCTTCAGGAAACCTATCAACGTTTCTTTTTACAGCCTGATTAAGAGATCTGGTTTCTACTTCATATAACTCAGCCAAATCAAAATCAAGCATCACCTTCTGCCCACTAATTATGTGTATTTTATTTTGAATAATTTCATTTAATGTATTTTGTTCCATGAAAATATATTAACAAAACAGAGTTAAAATAAATCAGAAGAAATTATAAAGATTTGCCAAATAAAAACTACACCAACACCTCATACAAAATAAGGTCCTTTAATTAGTTGTAAAATTTTCTACACCAAAACCCCATACAACCACCAAGCCAATGGAGCAAAAAATTGCCATATAATTATTATCGCAATAAACCAAAACAAGAATGATTTAGACTCTAAACTCTGTCTAAAATTATAAAATCTTTGTGGTATAAGTGCAAATAAAATCTTTGATCCATCTAGTGGTGGTATAGGCATCAAATTGAACATAGCTAATACTAAGTTTACTAACACTATCGCTGCAGCAACATCAATAAAATTCTGACTTAAATTTCCAAAGTTGATAAGTAATGTAAATATGATAACAAATATAATATTTATCAAAGGCCCAGCAAAAGCCACCATCGCTTCACCGTATTTTATATTTCTAAAATAATATGGATTTATAGGTACAGGTTTAGCCCAGCCAAAAAGAAAAGGTGAACCTATAATATATAAAGATATTGGTAATATAATAGAACCGATAGGGTCTATATGAACTATAGGGTTTAAAGTGAGTCTACCTGCATCTTGAGCTGTTCTATCACCTTGCCACAATGCCGCAATACCATGTGCCACTTCATGTGCAACTATAGATATTATTAATATTAATAATGAAATTGTTGTCATATTATTTATTATTTTTTAGAGATTTTATTTCTTGTAAAATTATTTCTAATTGTTTATCTATACTTTTGAATTTATCATCGACTTGTCTATCACGCTTATTATCACCTTCTTCTATATCATCAACCTCTTCTTCAATTTCATCAATATCTTCCTGAATTTCATCAACATCTTCCTGAATATCCTCGACATCCTCTTGAATACCTTCAATATCTTCTTGAATTTCATCCAAACCCTCTTCAACCTCTTCCAAAGATTCAGTGTTTTTATTTACTGTCATTTGTATAAATATAGCTAAATATATAGCCTCTAAAGAAACTATAGTAGTTAATATCAACAAAACTCTATCAGCAGGTACACCTAATAATATAAGTAAGAACGATGACAGAAATAAAGTGGTATGTATGTACAATGAACTCTTTGATCCAACCCATATAGCAATCCTCTCTTCAAATGGCTTTTTAATTTTCTTTTGCTCTTTATTTTTAATCATATATTAATAAATATAACACATATATATAGTAAAACACTAAATATAAATAATATATAACAATATTGCCATATCTATATCTTTATGCTAATATAACCCCCATGGCTAAAATCTGCGCAATAACAAAAAAAGGTTCTATAAATGGAGGTGGCTATTCTAACGCGACTCGTGCTACTCAATTTAACCCCACAGGAAAAAGAAGAAGATATCCAAATCTACAAAAGAAAAAAATATTTGTACCTGAGATGGGTAAAACTGTATCTATAACAGTATCTGCAAAAGGTATAAAAACTATACAAAAAAATGGTGCTTTTAAAACTCTTAAAAAAGCAGGTATAATCTAATCCAGTATATATACAATATTCCCCTCCAAAAAAGTCTCTCTTATTCGAGAGTCTTTTTTATTTAAATAAACTCTATATATAGTTTCTTCATTTGGATGATTATATTTATTATCTTTTCCTGCTGATACTATATAATCTGTTGCATCGACCTTGGAAAGAAAATCAATACCTGATGAGTTCTTAGATCCATGATGACCGAACTTTAGAACATCAGATTTCAGTATAGGAAATGTACTTGTGGTCTTTTTATCACAATATTTATTTATAATTTCTTTTTCTACTTTTATCGGAGCATCACCTGTTAACATAAAACTTGTACTAGCATATGATAGTTTTAAGACTATAGAATAATCATTATCATCCACGTTTTTACTTTTACCTTTTTTATCTTGATAAGGTTTCGTTAATGGGTACAAAAACTTTATATCAAAACCCGACATATTTAAAACTGGATTTAACACCATATCTTGAGTTTTTATATTTTTAATTCTAATTATATTCTCCAAATCATTTTCAATTAAACTTTCTTTTTGTTGATCTATATCTAAGAAACCATTATGTATTACATTTTTAACTAAAGCTTTTTTTATAAGTCTTGTTGCCTCACCTATATGATCTTGATCTGGATGAGTAAGTATAAGATGATCTATATATGTTTTATAACAAAGTCTAACTTTTTGTATCTGCTTTAAGACATCACTATCTTGATTACCGGTATCTATCAATATAGTTTGTCCTTGTTTATTTTCTATATATATTGCATCTCCTTGACCTATATCAAGAAACACTACTCTATCTATATGTTTATTACAACCTCTATTTTGATAAATAAATACGATCAAAAAAATATTCACAGTAAATAGTAAAGCAATAGATATATAGAATATGTTATATTTATAGTATATATTTTTCATCAATATATTAAAACATATATTAGTTAAAATAATATTCAATAAATTATAAAATAATCATAAAATATAATATGACATACAATACATATATAGAACAAAAATTTAATATCCCAGAACTTAAAGGTGTCTCAACAAAAACTATAGAAGAGCATCTTAAACTTTATTCTGGGTATGTAAAACATACAAATCTTATACTTCAAAAAATATCCGATCTATCTCAAACACCTGAGGAAGAAACAAATAATATATATATCATAGGTGAATTAAAAAGAAGACTTGGTTTTGAGTTCGGAGGTATGAGAAATCATGAGAATTATTTTTCACAATTTGAAGGAGGATATGTAGCAAATAACACAGAATCTGACTTGTATAAGAAAATAGTTGAGACTTGGGGTTCATATGAAAAATGGTTAGGTGAATTTAAAACTCTAGCTATGACTCGTGGTATAGGTTGGGCTTTCTTATACCTAGATGAGAAAACAGGTAACCTGTTAAATACTTGGGTTGGAGAACAACATGAAGGTCATCTAACAGGACTTAAGCCTATACTGACACTTGATATGTGGGAGCATTCATATATGTTAGATGTTGTTCCTTCAGAGAAGAAAAAGTATGTGGAGGTTTTTTTTGAAAATATCAATTGGAGTGTGATTGAAGGGAGGGTGTAGATAGCGTTTGATTGTATTTCAGATTTAGTGCATATTTTATAAGTAAAAGAAAAAGCTGACACATTGTGATTGTGTCAGCTTTTTTGTAATTGAGTGTTAATCAAACAATCTCATCGATGAGTCCAAAACGAAGTGCCTGATCAGCTGTCATAGGTTGGTCCTGAGCTAATTGTTTTTTGATGACTTGTTCAGTTTTTCCAGTTCTTTCCATATAGCAATGAATCAATGCTTTTTGATACGATCGTAGGCTTGATATCAAACTAGAGCGTTTGTTTGAATTTTCTAAAGTATCCAAACTAACCGAACTGCGTGATGGGTTATGGATTACCATATTCGCATGACGTGTCATCTGACGATGATTACAGGCTTGAATAATCATTGATGCAGCAGAGTGCACATCCGCTGTGGCCAAACCTGTTGTTTTACCAGTGTAGAGTCGGACATTATCATAAATAGAGTGCCCACAATCAGCATCACCACCTGGCGAATCGATCATAATCAACAAATCGGGTGACCCAATAGAGCGAAGATATGCTAGTGACCAAAACACATAATTCTCCATTATATCATCAACCTTACCACGAAGGACAATTTCTGGTTTATTCAAATTTAACAACTTTTTCAGAATCTCTCTTTTTTCAAGATTAATTTCCATAATAATAATTGGTTCAATTAATAGCACCACGCTAAAAACTATAAAATATAATACATTTATTTATTAAATATGTCAACTCTTTTTCATTTTCCAAAACAACCCCAACACAAACACCCCATAAACTACAAGTATCACTGTACAAACTTTTTTATCAAACACAACATATCCTCCTGGCACTTTACTCAAGATTTCAACCACATAAAACACTCCCTTTAACAAAACATTATTCAACATCACACACACCCCACCCACCCATGGAAATAAACTCAGAAATCCCAACAGCATCACAAAAGGAATCAAAGGTAAAACTAAAACATTACTCAACAGAAACACAGACGAAAAACTTCCACTCATAAAGATAATGTAAGGAAAAACAAAAACCTGAGTCGCTAAAGTTACAGAAATAATTTCTCTCAAAAAATCTGGAAGAAAATTCATCCAAGAGTAAATCATAATTTGATCGAAATATTTACTAAAAAAAATCAATCCATAAGTTGCACAACATGTTAGATGAAAAGATGGATCATAAATACTTCCAAAAGGATTGATAATAGTCATTATCAAAACAACAATAGTCAGAGCATAAACCTGATTTGTATTTTTCTTAAAGATAATAAGTGCGCAAAAACTCGAGATGAAAGCTCTGTATATTGGGGCACCACCACCAGTGAGTAAAACAAAACTTGTAATCAAAATCATCATCAACATTTTCTTAATCCATTCTATAAATAAATTTTCTTTTAATCTCAAAATTACAAACACAAAATCAAAAATATATTTTATACAAAAAATTATTATTGAAACATTGGATCCAGATAAAACTACTACATGAGATAAACTCACCTTCTTAAACATCTCAAGTGTATCTTTACTCATGAGTCCCTTACCAGCGATAAGCACACCCGCCACCAACCCTGCATAAGGTTGTTCATATTTTTCTAAAAATATTTTTGTGATATTTTGTTTTTCATTTAAGAAAATTTTTTTAACTTTTCCATAGACGTTCAATGTCTGACAATTTTCTAACTTCTCATATTTTAAAACTTTATATAAAAGATACACCTTATCTTTGGCAAGATATTGTGTATATGGAAAATTATATAAAGTTTCATTTTTGATTGTCAACGAACTCTCAGGGCGAGATAGATTTCCTGATACCCTAAGACAGTCACCATAGATAAGATTCTCCTTTTTTGAAGCCAAGACTTTATATCTCATATTTTCAAAATTTTTATTTAAATCTTCCACAAAAAAACCCACATCAAAATCTGAATCATTTATCTCACTTTCTATTCTTATATCAGTCTCAAGTTTTTGATATTTTTTATCAGTAAATCTTTGATCTAAAGTTTTTTGATTTACATAAAAAACCTGATAACTTTTAAAAGTTACAAAAACCGACAAAATTAATGAGATGGTGCTTAGACATAGCAAGGATAGAGAAGCACCACAAAGTTTTTGACCCCTTCATGGGAAGCGGTACAACTGCAGTAGCTTGTCAATCTTTAGGACTTGATTGGTGCGGATGTGAGCTAGAGCCTGACTATGTAGCAATAGCTAACAAACGCCTTGAGAGAGTACAAGGGAGCTTACTATGACCCCCTG
>CAZHNC010000035.1:0-5833 GCA_964532765.1 uncultured Candidatus Saccharibacteria bacterium
AAAAAATAATATTCCTTTTGAAGAAAAAGATGTAAATGTTAATCCTGAATTTATGGAGGAGTTGATAAAAATATCAGGTCAACAAAAAGCACCAACTATCGTGGTAGATGATAAGGTTTATGCTGATGTTGGGGTAGATGAGGTTAAAGAGATATTGGGTTTATAAAATCTTTATGAATTCTCTATAATTTCTTTGGAAATACTTTAACTATAAAATGTTAAAGTATTTTTTATGGAAGAATTAAATATAAACACAATAAGAGAAAAAATATACATTATAAGAAGTAAAAAGGTCATGTTTGATAAAGATTTGGCTATGCTTTATGGAGTCCCGACTAAAGTTTTAAATCAGGCAGTAAAAAGAAATATAAAAAGATTTCCTGAGGACTTTATGTTTAAACTAAATAAAGAGGAATCAGATTTGTTCTTGAGGTCGCAATTTGTGACCTCAAGTTATAAGACATTAAAAAATGATGAAAAAATCTTAAGGTCACAAATTGTGACCTTAAGATGGGGTGAACATAAAAAATATCAACCTTATGTTTTCACTGAACAAGGTATTGCTATGCTCTCAAGTGTGCTAAAAAGCGATAAAGCTATAGAAGTAAATATAAGAATAATTAGGATATTTACAAAACTTCGAGAGATGATGAATACCTACAAAGAACTCAGAGAAAAAATAGAGGAAATGGAAAAAGTAAATAAAGCTAATTTTCAAGAAATATTTGAAGTTATAAAAATATTAATAAATCACAAAACCGAAGAAGAGAATCAGCCTAAAAATCCCATTGGGTTTACTACAGACAATGATTAATGTATAAATATATCAATGCAATCAAGACCACTACAATTTTCTATAAAAACTCGTTCTGAAAAAAGTCGAGCTAGAACTGGTGTTATAAAAACTCTTAATGGAGAAATACAAACACCAGCTTTTATTCCTGTTGGTACAAAAGCGACTGTTAAAGGTATAACTCCAGAGATGTTAAAAGATTTAAAAGCAGAAGCTGTATTGGCAAATACTTATCATTTATATCTTCAACCTGGTGAAGATATAATAAAATCTCATGGTGGTTTACATAAATTTATGAATTGGTCCGGACCAACTTTTACTGATTCAGGTGGCTTCCAAGCTTTTTCTCTTGGTGTTGCACTTGGTAAAAATATTACTAAATTTACATCTGCATCTCGTCCTGATTTTGATGAAATAGCTTTAAAATCATCAGGTCATAAAGCTGATATTGAAAACGCGATGATACCTGCCAAGATAGATGAATCAGGTGTAATGTTTAGATCTATTATAGATGGATCAGCACATTATTTTACTCCAAAGAAATCTATAGAAATTCAACATGCGATAGGTGCCGACATAATTTTTGCTTTTGATGAATGTACTTCACCACATGAACCAATAGAGTATCAAAAACGTTCATTGGATAGAACTCATCGTTGGGCACTTGAGTCATTAAAAACTCATATAGAAAATACAGAAGCATTTTCTAAACAAGCTTTGTTCGGAATAGTTCAAGGTGGTAGGCATGAAGATCTTCGTAAAGAATCAGCAAAGTTTATATCAGAACTTTCTCATAACGGAATAGAATTTGATGGATTTGGTATAGGTGGATCATTTGAAAAAGAAGATATGATGACTGCTGTGTCATGGGTAAATAGTGTTTTACCAGAGAATAAACCAAGACATTTACTTGGTATAGGTGAGCCAGCTGATGTGATAAAAGGTGTAAAGGAAGGTTGTGATACTTTTGATTGTGTTATGCCTACACGTAATGCTAGAACAGGAACAGTGTTCTTTGATAAAGGTGAATTAGAATATGAAAATCTAAATCTTAAAAATGCTAAATATAAATCTGATATAAATCCAATAGATAGTAAATGTGATTGTTATACTTGCAAATATTATACAAGAAGTTATTTAAATCATCTGTATAAAGCAGGGGAAATGTTAGCTGGAACTTTGGCAACAATACATAATCTTCGATTCATGACTAAATTTATGGAGGAATTAAGAGGGAAGATTGATAAGGGTGAGATTTAGTTTAATAAATTATAGTTTTTGATTTATTATCTTCCACTAACTTTTATACTCTCAACAATAAAACTCTTTTTTTCTTCACCTTCACGTATAGATACTCTACCACTCAATAATACAACAGATTCATCGTTTACTTTTTCTTTCATTTCTTCATATTTTTTAGGAAAAATTATACACTCTATTTCACCAGTTAAATCTTTTAATTTAAAAAATATCATCTTTTTTGTAACATCTTTTTTAGTAGATATTTCTTTTTTACCTTCTATTATACCTAAGACTTTATCAAATACCTGTTCATCAACTCCTTCTTTATTTATTTTTTCTATATTTATTTTTGCATTATCTAAAGTGTTTTTATATTTATCTAGTGGGTGACCAGAAACATATATACCTAATAATTCTTTTTCCCATGCTAATCTTTGATTTTTATATTCTGGGTTTTGAATAATTTTTTTATTTTCTGTTTGATTATTTTCAGAAACACTTAAAAGCATATCAAACATATTACCCTGTGATCTATCTTGTCTGGCATGAGTTCTATTATGTTCTAGGTATTTATCAACATTTTCAAGAAGTTCAATACGATCCCCAAAATCATCTAAAGCACCTGATTTTATTAGAGCTTCAAGAGATTTTTTATTGAGATTTTTATCGGTTATACGTTCCAATAAATCCTCTATACTTTTATATTCTCCATTATTTTTTCTTTCTTCTATTATACTATTTGCTATACCCTCACCAAAATTTTTAATACTATACAATCCAAAACCTATTGCATCTTTACCATTATTGTAATTTTTTAAAACTGTAAAGTTACCAAAAGATGTATTTATATTTGGTGCTAAAACTTCTATACCTAAACGTAAACATTCTCTAACAGAAACATTTACATCTTCAGTTTCACCTGATTCAGATGTTAAAACTGATGCCATATATTCAGTAGGGTAATTTGACTTTAAATAAGCTGTGATATATGCGACACGACCATATGATACAGAGTGTGATTTGTTAAAACCATAAGATGCAAAAGGTTCTATCCATTTCCAAACATCCTGGGCTTTTTGTAATGTCCATCCACTATGCTCAACACAACCATTTATAAATTTCTCTTTTTGTTTAGCCATTTCTTCTGGTATTTTTTTACCAACAGCTTTACGAAACTTATCAACCTCACCCCACGAATAACCTGCTATTTTATGTGCCATCATCAACAAGTCATCTTGATAAACTAAAACACCATAAGTTTTATTTAATATATCTTCAAGCATAGGATCCATGTATGTAATCAATGATGGATTATGTTTACGCTCTATATACAATGGTATAAATTGTATTGGTCCAGGTCTATATAAAGCCACCATAGCATTAATATCGTGTATAGTTGTAGGTTTTAGATCAACTAGATATTTAGTCATACCTTCTCCGTTTAATTGAAATAAATCTATAGTCTCACCACGTGCCAACATTTCAAAAGTTTTTTTATCATCCATGGGCATATTATCTATATCTATATCAACATCATATATATGTTTAATTAATTTTTTACATTCAGCTATAATCTTCAGGTTTTTTAATCCTAGAAAATCAAATTTTAATAAACCAGCATCTTCAACAGAGTACATGTCATATTGACTTATTATTTTCATTTCACCTTTAGGGTCATATTGAAGTGGTGTAAAATCAGTTAGTTCTGTTGGAGCTATTACAACACCCGCGGCATGTATCGAAATATGACGTGCACAACCTTCAACTTTTTTTGCCATATCAATTATAGTTTTTACATCAACGTTTTTTTCATATAGTTCTTTCAGCTCAGGGGTTATTTCCATAGCATGTTCTATGGTCATTGCGTGACCTTGTGATCCCATAGGTATCATTTTTGATATTTGATCACCTAAAGTGTATGGATATCCTAAAGCTCTAGCAACATCTTTTACTGAACCACGTGCAGCCATAGTACCAAAAGTACCTATTTGTGCAACTTTATCTTTACCATATTTTTGTCTTGCATAATCAACCATTTCACCACGTCTATTATCGGCATAGTCCATATCTATATCAGGGGCAGATGGACGTTCTGGGTTTAAAAATCTTTCGAAAGGTATTTGAAATTCTATCGGATTTATATGTGTAATACCTGATAAATATGTAACCATTGATCCACAAACCGAACCACGGATGTTTGCTAATATACCATTTTCTTTAGCATGTCTTAATAAATCAGAAACTATCAAAAAATAAGGTGAATAACCTTTAAATTTTATAACATCTAATTCATAGTCAACTCTTTTTAATGTTTCTTCGGTTTTTTCAACGCCACGTTTTTCAAAACCTTGATAAACAACATCTCTTAAAGCTTCATCGGCTGTTTTACCTTCAGGAATTTCTATTTTAGGAAACACCCATTTTCCAAGTTCTATTTTGACATCACATTGATCTGATATTTTTATTGTATTTAATAAAGCTTTTTTATATATGTTATCTATTTCTTTGTTATCAATATCTTTAAATAATTCTAAAGCTCTTTCTGTTGATATAAAAGAAAAATCACCTTCGTCACTAATATTTCTTTCTGGACTATTATTTTGTATTGATAACATGGTCAAACGAGCTTTTTTATCTTCTGGTTCCATGTATAAAACATTGTTTGTTGCCACTAGTTCTATGTTATTCTTCTTACAAAAATCTATAATCTTTGACTCCATATCAGCATATGAGGTTATATCTTCTTGTTTTATTAATTCATAATATATATTTTCTTTTCCATAAGCTTGTATAAGATTATCTAGATGTTTTTGCGCAACTTCGATATCTGAAATTTTTAAATTATTTGATATTTCACTGTTAAAGAAGGGAATAATACATATTAAATCTTTATTGTATTTTTGTATAAGTTCAGTATCTATACGAGGTCTATAATAGAAACCTTCAAGATTTGAATCAGTTACTAATTTTATAAGATTCATGTACCCGTCATAGTTTTTCGCTAAAAGTAATAATCTTGTTGTTTTTGAATCAAGTCTACCTTCTCTGTCATGTCTTGTACGTGCAGCTACATAAAAATCAACTCCTATTATAGGTTTTATATCTTTAGATTCGCATTCTTTATAAAATTCTATAGTTCCATACATATTACCATTATCTGTTAGGGCTACAGATTTCATGCCATATTGTTTGGCTTTATTGACTAAATCAGATACTTTAGGTACAGCTTGTAGTAGACTATAACTACTATGTGTATGTAAGTGAGTAAAATAAGTAAATTCGACTTCTTTGTCTTTATTATCCATAAACCTATATTATATCATCTTAAAAATCTTTTCACCTTGCATTTTGTCAAAAAATACGTATACTTATAGCATTATGGTAAATCACATGCGTCATACAAGAGGGCATACTCGAAATCGTAGAAGTCATCATGCTCTTTCTGCTATAAGTTTAAGTCTTTGTTCAAATTGCGGACAACCAAATCCAACACACACTATGTGTAAAAATTGTGGATATTTTAAAGGTAAAATGATAGTGAATATGACAGCTAAAATAGATAAAAAAGCTGTAAAATCACAAGCTGTAAAAGGTACAACAGAGACTGTAAAATAGTTTTATATTATATATTATTTATTAGTTTGTGTTAATAAATCTTATAAATATATAAGTACATTATATATAAATATTCATATTTAATTATTAAATAGATAGATAAAATTAAAATCATAAAACCAAAAAGAACTTTATAAAATATATGGCAAGTAGACATCAATCAAGAGTAGTTACACTTCAATC
>CAZHNC010000036.1:0-5827 GCA_964532765.1 uncultured Candidatus Saccharibacteria bacterium
ATTTTCAGCTAAATCTTCCCTCCCACCTGCAGCGAACTGTTCTATAGCATCTTTTCTTTGTTTTACCTGTCTTCTGATTAAAGCTAAAACCTCATCATCAGTCAATTCACCTTGAGGTGTTCTACCTTTTTCCACTAAATCATTTGTTATAACAGAAGATAAACCACGTAAAACAGTTAATCTAACTGTATCTTTTGCCATCATAGCTTCTTTTATTTGACTTTTTATTTTTTGTTGTAGAGTTTCCATAAAAGGTATTATATATCAAAATATAAAATATATCTATTATATAAATAAATTAAATTATTGACTAATACAATAAAAGGTTATAGATTATAGATTGTATGAAACCTAATAATTCGGCAACAGATAGACCAATAAGCATCAGCAATTCACCTGTTTTTGAAGATTCTATTATCTTGATACCAGAATCAGGAACACAAGAAAATATAATAATGTTCCTATTCATTACAATCAAAAAAATTATTCACATACATTATTTTGTAGATGGAACAGATACATTAAAAGTTTCTTTCTACAGAATAATTAAAGGAAAAAAAGAACTCTTCAAAGATAAAAAATCTGCAGAAGATTGGTTTGGTAAAACCATAAAGGTATCGAAATATGTAAATCAAAAAATCATCACCAAAAGACATACAGTATATCATCATGCATATTGTCCAAATTGTCGCAAAAACTTCAGATTTGGACAACCTATACAAGTTGATATAACAGGACCAAAAGAAAAAGTTAGTAGTAATATCCTTATAGAGTATGAAGATGAGGGTATATGCCCTGGTTGTGATTCATATGTAAGAATATGGTTATCAAATTAATTCGGAACAATCAAAAACAAAAACTATGTATTCTAAAAAATACATAGTTTTTTTAAATTTAAATATATTTAGATATAATATACATTTATCTTATATTTCACCTTTAACATAAGCACCTCTAAGTCTCATATCCATCAATACATGCTCTTGATTACTATAATAATCAGGTAATATAGCTCTTATTTTAAAACCTAATTCTTCATACATCTCTCTAGATTTCCAATGAGTA
The DNA here is from genome assembly GCA_964532765.1 of uncultured Candidatus Saccharibacteria bacterium. Lineage (GTDB taxonomy): Bacteria > Patescibacteriota > Minisyncoccia > Phycocordibacterales > CAIZLB01 > CAIZLB01. The sequence continues at coordinate 1,066 of CAZHNC010000036.1, forward strand.
CCAGTTTCAAGTTTTATAACATGACACTCTTTATGTTTAGATTCTTTAATAACATATTTTATAAGATCTCTTCCTAAATCATCTATCTTGTCAGTCTGTTTAAATACAATTGAAACTATAGTAGCAACACCCATATTGGTTTCTAATACACAATATCCTAATATCTTATTATCTTTTTCTTCTCTTACAACATATATAAATCTTTTTTTTGAATACAACCTAGTAACTTCACCAAAATGTTCAGTGTCAACAATATCCCATTCAGTTGTTAAAAACTCGTTTAATATTTTAGGATTTTTTTGTAAGTCGAATTCTTCTATAGTTATATCAACAATTTCTTTATTCATAATAATTTTATTATATAACAAAACTTATTATTTTACCTGGCACATATATCTCTTTTTTTATATGTTTTCCATCAAGATGTTTAGCAACTATCATTTTAGCTTCTTCTATTATATCTTTTGATGTTTTATCTTTATTTATATCTATAACACCTCTTAATTTACCATTTATTTGAATACCTATACTTATTTTATCTTCCAATATTTTCTTAGGATTATATTTAGGCCATTGTGATGTATTTGCATAACCTTTAAAACCAAACATATTCCATAATTCATCTGATATGTGTGGTGCAAAAGGTGTTAATAATTTTACAAAATCCATAAAATCATTTTGATTTATATTATTAGATTCTTTATTTTGTAAAACATCTTCAAAATTATTCAACAAAATCATAAGAGATGATATAGCGGTATTAAAAGCAAAACCATCTATATCATCTGTAACTTTTTTAATAGTTTTATTTATCTCTGAAATAAGTTTTTTATCAGTTAATATTTTTTTATTTATTTGATTTTGTTTTTTTATATTTTTAGCTAGACGCCAAACTCTATCTATAAAACGACGAGTACCTATAATACCATCAGTAGACCAAGGAAGCTGTGAATCAAATGGACCTAAAAACATCTCATACATACGAAAAGCATCAGCACCGTAAATATTTATACAATCATCTGGATTTACTACATTCCCCCACCTCTTACTCATCTTTTGATTATCTGAACCTAAAATCATACCCTGATTTCTCAAAGCCTTAAAAGGTTCCTCTGTTTTAACTATACCAATATCATACAAAAACTTATGCCAAAAACGAGCATATAATAGATGCCCAGTAGCATGTTCCCTGCCTCCAACATACATATCAACCTGCTTCCAATAATCTATAGCTTTCTTAGAAGCTAAACCTGTTTTACAATTATTATCCATATATCTTATAAAATACCAAGAAGATCCTGCCCATCCAGGCATAGTATTTGTCTCATAACCAGATTTTATCCAAGAAGATATTCCAGCTAAAGGTGAATCACCATTTCCAGTAGGTTCATATGATGACACTTTCGGTAATTTCAATGGTAACTCTTTTTCTTTCAATTCTACTATATGACCATCCTTATCATGTTTTAAAGGTATAGGTTCACCCCAATATCTCTGTCTAGCAAAAACAGCATCACGCATTTTATATTTATAAACACGTTTTAGATTTAATCTTTTTTCTATTAATTTAATATCTTCAATTTTTGTATCTTTAACAGATATATTATATAAAGATGCAAAATCACCATCCCTTTCATCCATATCAGGAACACCCATAATAGCACCATGACCATAGTCAGATAAAACATAATTTGTTACATATATAGGTAATTTTGATTTTGTATCTGGATGTATAGCATAAACACCTTCCAACAAAATACCTTTTTTAATTTTATCACTTTCATCATCTATTCCCCATGTCTTTATTTGATTTATTATTTTAGTGAATCTGTCTGAATTTTTATTTATAAAATCATGGTCTTTTGATATAGCTAAAAAAGTAACACCTGACAATGTATCTATTCTGGTTGTGAAGACTTTAATATAATCTATATACCCATCCTCTTTTTCAATCTTAAAATCTAATTCATGACCAAAACTTTTTCCTATCCAATTTTTTTGAACAGTTTTCAAAGACTCATCAAAATCAACTTGATCCAATCCAGATATAAGTCTATCAGCATAATCAGTTATACGTAAAAACCATTGACGCATAAGTTTTTTTTCAACCTGAAAACCACCTCTTTCACTCTTGCCATCTATAACTTCATCGTTCGCGAGCACTGTACCAAGTTCTGGACACCAATTGACCTCACTATACCCTTCATATGCTAACCTATAATTCATTAATATTTTATCTTTTTCTAATCTTGAAAGTTTTTTCCAATTTTTATCTTTCTTAGATAAAGATTCCTCAAGATCTTTTATAGGTTTAGCTTTTTTAGATTTATGATCATAATAATGATTATATAATTTTAAAAATATCCATTGTGTCCATTTATAAAAATCTTCATCTGTAGTATTTATTTTTCTAGACCAATCATAAGATAACCCTATAATAGACAATTGTTTTTCAAAGGTCTTAACATTTTTCAAAACCGCCTCTCTTGGATGAACTTTATTTTGTATAGCATATTGTTCAGCAGGTAAACCAAAAGCATCATAACCCATAGGATGAAGAACATTAAATCCTTGCATACGTTTTAAACGAGCATAAACATCTGCTGCTATATATCCTCTTGGGTGTCCAACATGTAGACCTGCACCAGAAGGATATGGAAACATTGATAAAACATATTTTTTAGGCTTTTTACTTGTATTCGAAGCTTTATATATTTGATCTTTTTCCCATTTATTTTGCCACTTGATATCTATTTTTTTATGATTATAAAATTGATCATCTTGCTTTAAATTACTCATGATATTGTAAATATAGCATAAATATGATAGAATATGCGAATATGTCATTAAATGTATCAATCAAAAAAAATCAAAATGAATCTCCTTCTTCAGTGTTGAGACGATTTACAAAAAAAATGCAAGAATGGGGTGGTCTAAATAAATCTCGTAGTAAAAGATATGCTGAAAGAAGTTTATCTTATTACAAGACAAAAAAAGAGGCTTTGAAAAAAATAAAGAATAACAATGCACGTCTAGCTGATATAAAGATGGGTAAATATTTAAATCAATCTTCAACAAATAAAAAGAAATAATTATAAAAAAAATATATGAGATGTATATTTGATAATAAAAATATATCAATATCGTACACAACAAAAAAAGCACCAAAAATAGATGGTGTTTTTTTGCATAAAATAAAGAAAAATATTTTAGGAGATAATTATGAATTAAATATGTATTTTGTTGGAGAGTATAAAATACGTCAAATAAATAAAAAATATAGAAATAAAGATTATGTAACAGATATATTATCTTTTCCTTTTTTGGAAGATAATTTTGGTGAAATATATATATGTATAGATAAAGTCAAAGAAAAATCTAAATTATTCAATACTGATTCACAAAAATACCTAGAATACCTTTTTGTACACGGTATGATACATCTATTAGGGTATGATCATGGTGATACAATGGATAAATTAGAAAATCAATACACAAAAAAACTTAACATTTTTTATCCTTACTAGTATACTGTATACATGAAGAAAAATGATTCAGATTTAATAATAATTGAAGTTGCTACAACTGCTATTCGTTTAATTATTATAAATAAAGAATCAAATAAAATTATAGCTACTAGTAGTGTAAATATAGATTATATAAAAAGAGGTGTGGTTAAAGATGTGGATTTATTAACTAAAAGTATAAGAACACTGATTTCAGAAACAAATAAAAATTATTTAAACAATATTAAAAAAGTAATAATATCACTGTCCGGTTGTGCTATTTCAAGTATATCGGCTACAACTGATATAAAAATAAATAATAAAAATAAAATTATAGATGAAAATATATTAGATGAGGCTTTTATAAAATTAGAAAACAAAATCCCGGAAAATATTTCTCAAAATAAAAAAATAATACACATTATACCTCAGAAATATAAAATAGATGGTAAGATTGTAAATACAAATAAACCAATAGGTCTATCAGGTAATACTTTTGAAATACAAGCTTTATGTATATTTGTATTAAAACAGCATTTGGAAAATCTATTGTTAGCTTTTGAAGATAATAATCTAGATGTTATTGATATAATAGTTTCTGAATACGCATATTCAAAATATCAAGTAAATGAAGCAGATAGATTAGCTGGTGTTTGTATTGTTAATATTGGTGGTGATACAAGTACAGTCATCACTTATGAGGAAAATATACCTATTTTTTTAGAAGTTATACCCCTAGGTTCAGAAGATGTTAGTCGTGATTTAGCTTTAGGTTTAAAAGTTACCTTGGAGCAAGCAAAAAATATAAAAATTAATCCAGATACTGAATTAAAAAAATTAGCATCTGAATTAACAGAGATTTTTATAAATAGTCAACAAAAAGCGAATATAAAAAAAGATCAAAGAGATAAAGCTTTTTTCTTATCCCTACAAGAAAAATATCATGAGATAATATACGCAAGGATTATAGATATATTTGAATTAATACAAAAACATTTGAAGAAAATAGGTCGAGATAGATTATTACCAGCTGGTATAATAATACACGGCGGTGGAGCTTCAATGAAAGATGTTTCAATAATATCTAAAGAGATATTACATCTACCAACACAAGTTAGATTGGATAATATATGTAATAAGGACTTATTAAAGTTTAAACAAAACAAAAATATATGCATATTAAATGGTGATACAATGAGTATATATGCAACAGGTTTATATTATTTATCACAAGATGAAAATAATGATTATGTGAA
>CAZHNC010000037.1:0-5799 GCA_964532765.1 uncultured Candidatus Saccharibacteria bacterium
TGATTTGATGTCATATAGCTATTATAATATATTTTTAAAATTAATGCTCTTTTATAATAATTCAGATATTAATACTCTCTCATACTCAATTGAGCATTTATCTTTTTAACTATATCAATCAATGTTGAGATAACAATAAGTATACCTGTTCCACCTATACTTACAGACGCTATATTTGTAAAATTTTGTACCAATGCTGGTAATATAGCAATACAAGATAAGAATAAAGCTCCTATAAAAGTTGTTCTTGTAACTATACGAGATAGATAATCCATAGTTGAATCACCTGGTCTTATACCTGATATAAAAGCGCCTTGTCTTTGTAGATTTTCTGACATCTGTTTTGGATCAAAAGTAACAGCTGTATAAAAATACGTAAATAAGAATACTAATAAGAAATAAGCTATGCCGTGAACAAGTGCGTCTTGTGACCATAAAGTTATAAATCTACCAACACTTTGTGCCATACTATTCCCAGACAAACTCAACATATTTCCCAAAAAAGAAGGAAACATTAAAATAGTTACAGCAAATATAATAGGCATAACACCAGCTTGATTAAGTTTTATAGGTAAATATGTTTTATGTGTACCTGATGTACCTTGAGTAGATATAGATCTAGCTTGTCTTGCATAATTAACTTCTATAGGTCTCTCAGCCTCTGTGATGTATATAATCAAAGCTATAATACCTATAAACAATAAGGCAACAAAGATAAATAGAGGTAATTGAGATGGATCATAAGTTGCAAGTATTCTAGAAACACTTTTTGGTATAGAAGCTATAATACCTATAGCGATAATAATAGATATACCATTACCTATACCGTATTCTGTTAATCTCTCACCTATCCACATCAATAACATTGATGATGCTACAACTATTATAGCTATTTGCATAAAACCAAAAGTATTTAATCCTGCAAAAACTTCTGGTGATTGTCTTGTAATAAGAGTTATGATTCCAAAAGTCTGAATAAATGCTATAGGTACTGTTAATATCCTTGAATATTGTGATAGTTTTTTTCTTCCAATAGCACCTTCCTCTTGTTGTAATTCTTTCATTCTAGGAAATACCATTGTTAACAATTGTATTATAATAGATGCTGTAATATATGGACCAACACCAATCATAAGTATAGATAAAGCTGATAAACCTCCACCAGAAAAGAGATTTAAAACTTGGAAGAAACTGTTACCATCAACCATAGCTTTTATAGCTTGAACATTTACACCAGGAACTGGTATAGTAGCTAAAGCTCTAAAAATAATAAGAATACTTAGACAAAATCATACTAAGTATTGGAAAATTGGATTGTTTTTATTTTATTGAACATACACTTTTCCTCCTGCTTTCTCAATTTTTTCTTGAGCTGCTTTTGAGATTATGAATTTTTTAAATGTTAATGAATTTGTAATTTCGCCATTAGCTAAGATTTTAACTTTAGGAACTTTACCTTTCAATAATTTAACTAATTTCAAATCTACAAGTTTTTGAGGTGTTAATATTGTACCTGACTCTATAGATGAAAGAGCTGATAGATTTAATATAACAGGTTTTATTTCAAAAGATTTATTTGAATTTTTACCACGACCACGTAGTTTAGGAATTTTCTTTATAATCTCTCTTATTTCTGGACGTAATTTACGACCGGCACGTGATGTTTGACCTTTTTGTCCACGTCCTGAAGTTTTACCTCTTTTACTACCACGACCTACTTGTTGTTTAGTTTTTCTTTGTGTATGTCTTTTTAATGTATGTAATTGCATATATTTATTTTAATTATAACAAAAATTATTTTGTATGTTTAACTTTTTTATTTCTTGATAAAGTTGATAAAGCTTTTATAACCACTTTAGCATTATTCATACGGTTTTTTGTACCAGATCTAAGCTTTCCGATAACATCTTTTATACCAGCGATTTCCAATACATCACGAACTGATGAACCTGCCACCAATCCTTTTCCAGGTGCTGGTCTTATTTCAACAATAGCAGAAGAATATTTTGCTGATACATCGTGTGGGATTGTACCTGTTTTTGTTAAAGGTAATTGTATCATATTTGATTTTGCTTTTCTGTAAGCTTTGTCAACCGCCATAGCTGTATCCAAACCTTTACCTGTTCCATAACCAACTTTACCTTTTCTATCACCTGCTATAACAGCTACTGAAAAAGAAAATTTTCTACCTCCTGAAGTCACACGAGTAACTCTTCTTATATCAACTATTTTCTGATCGAACTCTGGTTTTGGTTTAGCTTCACGTCTAGGACCTTTATTACTATCTCTTCTTGGACCTCTTTGTGATCTATCATTTCTAGAAAAATTTCTTGATGCATTTGAATCAGATTTAACATCTGTTGTTTTATTATCAACTACTTCAACATTTTCTGTATTAGTATCATTTATTATATTATCTTTATTATCTGTCATAATTTTATATTTATTATATTAATTAAAATTCTAAACCTGCTTCTCTTGCAGCTTCTGCTAATGCTAATATACGACCTGTGTATTTATAACCATTTCTATCAAAAACAACTTTTGTTATTTTAACATCTTTAGCTTTTTTAGCTATTTCACGTCCAACCTCTATAGCTGCATCCATTTTCTTAGATTTCATATTTGAACTATTTGCTTCAACTAAAGTTTTACCTTTAGTATCATCTATTATTTGAGCATAAGTAAATTTATTTGACTTAAATACAGTTAATCTTGGTCTTTCTTCTGTACCAGAAACTTTAGATCTTATTCTATTTTTTATTCTGTCTCTATTTGATAAAATTATTCTTTTCATATGTTTATATTATATCTTTTATTTATTTAAATTATTAAGCTTTATACTTTATGCAGCTTTTTTACCTTGTTTTCTCTTAATAATTTCATCATCATATCTAAATCCTTTACCTTTATAAGGTTCTGGTTTTTTCAATGATCTAATTTTTGCTGAAAAACTTCCTACAGCCTCTTTGTCTATACTTGTAAAAGTAAATGTTCCTTTTTCAGCAACAACTGTTATATTTTGTGGTATCTCAACTTTAACAGGATGAGAAAAACCTAAAGCTAGGTTTAAAACATTTCCTGATACATCACCTTTATATCCAACACCTTCTAATATTAACTTTTTAACATATGGAGTATTAACACCTTGTATCATGTTTTTAACATGAGATGCATATGTTCCCCATAATGATCTTCCAAAAGCATCATTTTGTTTTGGTTTAAAAGATATTTCTGAACCCTCTATATTAACTTCTATTATAGGGAGAAATTTTTTTGATAATTCACCTTTAGGACCTTTTACAGTTAAAATACTATCAGTAAATGTAACTGTTGTTCCTTGTGGTATTGTTATTATTTGTTTTCCAATTCTTGACATATATTTTTATTTTTTGCTTTAACTTTTGCAGTTTATAACTTATAAAGTGGAAGATCTTTAGCATACGCAGGGTGTCTTTAAACCCAAATCTATTATTCTAAAAATGATTACCAAATTTTGAATAAAAATTCTCCACCAACCTTCTGTGCTCTAACTTCTTTATCCGTTAAAACTCCTTTAGGTGTAGAAACAAGTAATGCCCCATAACCATTTTTAACTTGATGAGCTTCTCTATATGATCCATAAACTCTTCTTGAATATTTTGAAAGTTGTTGTACACCTGATATTTTAGGTTTACCATCAGAATCATATGATAATGTAACTTCTATATATTGTATTGGTGCTGATCCTGTAATTTTTATTGATTCAATAAAACCAAGATCAACCAATTTTTCCAATATTGATTTTCTAAATTTTGAAAAACCAAAAGTTGTTTTTTCTTTACCTGCTATATTTGCAGTTTTTAGATTATTTATTATTTGTGATATTCCGTGATTCATATTTTTATATTATTTACTTATATTTATTTATCTTTTTACTTTTACCATGATGATTTTTTAATACCTGGGATTAAACCTTCATTTGCAGCTTCTCTAAAACAGATTCTACACATATCAAAATCTCTCATATACCCTCTTTTTCTTCCGCATTTAAAGCAACGTCTAACTACACGACTTTTAAACTTTGGTGTTTTATTTGCTCTTTGTATTACTGATTTTTTTGCCATATTTTTATTTTTACTCTTTTTATATTTTTATATTAAAATTATTTTTTAAATAGAAAACCCATCATATCTAATAACGCTTTTGTCTCTTTTTTAGTTTTACTTGTAGTTACAATAGTAGCTCCTAAACCAAAAACATCTTGTATATTTTCATCTGAAGTTTCTGGAAAAACTGTATGTTCTTTTATACCGAAAGAGAAATTACCCATATCATCTATACCTGTAGAAGGTATACCTCTAAAGTCTTTTGTACGTGGAAAAGCTATGTTTACAACTTTATCTAAAAAGGCCCACATCTTATCACCACGAAGAGTAACTTTATATCCTGATGCATCACCAGCACGTAATTTAAAACCAGCTATTGATTTTTTTGCTATAGTAACAACTGGTTTTTGACCTGTTATTTTTGTTAATCTATCAAGCATCAATTCTTTTTTCTTTGGATCTTTTATAGAACCTGTTGTTGTAGTAACAACAACTCTCTTTATAGATGGAGCTTGTAATTTATTTTTATATTTAAAATCACCTTTTAAAGTGTCAAACGCTGTTTTTACTTTTTCTTTTACTGTTTTATGAGACATATGTTTATATTAATTATATTATTTTACTAAAGTTACATTTGATATATGTACAGGTGCTGAAACTTCAACAATTTCACCTTTTTTGTCAGAAGTTTTAGCTTTTACATGTTTCTTTTTAAGATTAACACCTTCCACGATAACTTTTTGTTCTTTAACCAAAACTTTCAAAACATTACCTGTTTTGTTTTTATCGTTACCGCATATTATTTTTACTTTTTGTCCTTTTTTTATCATATTTTTATTTTATATAATTATTTATTGTCCACAATTTTTATCTAAACTATCTCTGGTGCTTTAGAAGCTATTGTTTGATAACCTCTTTCTGCTATTTCTCTTGGTATTGGACCGAATATACGACCTGCTATTGGTTCACCTTTTGTTTTATCTATAAGAACAACTGCATTCTCGTCAAATCTTATATAAGATCCATCTTTTCTTCTAAAAGCTTGTCTTTGTCTAACAACTACAGCTTTATGTACATCTTTTTTCTTTGTTTGTTTTCTAGGTTCAGCTTTTTGTACTGATAATATAACAGTGTCACCTAAACTTGCATATCTTTTTGCAGCGTGACCTAAAACTTTGAAAACTCTACCTATCTTGGCACCTGAGTTATCTGCTATTGAAACTATTGATTGTGGTTGTATCATATATTTTATATTTATTTAACTAATGTAAAATGTTTATCTTTTGATATTGGCGCAGTCTCTATTATAGAAACTTTATCACCTATTTTAGCTGTATTACCAGCATCATGTGTTTTATATTTTTTAGATACAGTTACATATTTATTATATTTAGGTAACTTCACATATCTATCAACTTTAACAGTTATTGTATCCTTCATTTTATCTGAAGTAACAACACCTGTTAAGATTCTTTTTTTACTTTTTATTTCTTTTGACATATTTTTATTATTATTTTTAATTAAAATTATCTTGTTATCATTCTAGTTTTAACAGGTAATTTTGAATTTGCTTTTCTGAAAGCTTCTTTTGCCAAAGCTTCTGTTGTACCATCAACTTCAAACAAAACTCTACCAGCATATGTTTCAAAACAGAAACCATCTGGTTCACCTTTACCAGAACCCATGGGTACTTCAGCAGCTTTCTTTGTGA
>CAZHNC010000038.1:0-5632 GCA_964532765.1 uncultured Candidatus Saccharibacteria bacterium
CTTTCTGATATATCTCAATCTGATATATATTATACAATTTCTACTGGTTTGTTTTTAGAGGGGGAGAATAAGGTGTATGGTGAATATGGTTTATCAAATAAAAAAGGACCTATATATATAAAAAATAAATCTAAAGAAAATTTATCTTTTGTATATAATTTACCAAATACATTATCTGGTAATTCAGCTATAAAAATAAATGCTTTTTTACAAGATGGTACTTTTATAGGTCAATCTTATTATCAGATATATATAAAAGGTGATTCATATAAAAAAATAATTAAGATATTGGATTCAAATTTATCGATATTATCAAATATTGATAATAAAAATAATAATGAAATAATATCAAATATATTAACAACTTCCGGTCCAACTATATATGAAGGTGAAAAACTTTCATATAATTTTTATTTATCAACAACAACAAAAGAATATGAAATTATACCTGTATTAAAGATATATAATAGAGTAGATAATGAAGATAATTTAAAAAAAGAAATAAAACTTGATCCTATTAAAACATCATCTGATTTTAAAAAATATTCTATATCTATACCTACAGATTTAGATCCTGCTGTGTATTATGGTGTTATAAATTTTGAATCAAATGATATAGAGATATCACCTGAATATTTTAGATATATAAAAGCTGGACCTATAGCTACAATAAGAAATATCACATCTGAAAAATTACAATTAAAAAAAGATGAAAATTTTACCATTAATGTTTTATATGGTGGTCAACCTGTTGATGAATTCAGACCAGAAAAACAAATTAAACCTGTTGATGTTAATCTATATATAAAAGCTATAAATGAAAAAGGTGAATTAATAGATGAGATAAATCAACCTATAGATTTATATTCTGATTCAAGATCAATTTCATTAAATATGAAATCAAAGATAAAAGCCTCGTCTATAATATTAAATGCTTTCCTTAAAGATAAGAATGGTAAAATATTGAGTGAATACAGATTGGAATTACCAAATAATGAAAAAGTAAAAAATCAATATTCATATATTAAACATAAAAATCAATATATGTATATTTATTTATTTGTGATTTATATTTTATTATTATTGATAATTTTAAAAATAAATAAAAATAGATTATCAAAACTTAGGAAGATTATATTGATAATCATATTATCAATAATATTTATTTTCCTGAGTTTTAAAGATATAAAAGCATGGACAATGGAAGGTGGTCATATATATACAGCTGAAAATTTATTTAAATTAACTTCTGTTATTAGTCCTTTGCCACCAGAAATAAAAACATATGAACCTGATGAGGTCTTTGATTTATCTATTTCAGCATCATATGGTGATTGCACAAATTCATCCCAATATTTTTATGCATATATGTATAATCCCTCAATAGAATGGTGGAAGGAAATACCTATATTTAAAGTAACAAATGATTGGTATGGTGATTATATATATAATAAAAAATATTGGAATGATTTAGTTTTGGCTTCAAAGGCTATGGAATTATTTACATCATCTGGTTTATCCAATAAGCTTGGTGGTGTAAATGGTAATAAAACAATATGTCAATCATCTGGTGGTGTTTGGGCTGGTGGTATCTGTATATTTAATAAATATGATGATAAAAGATTTTCATTTTCGAAAACTTATAAAGCTCCAAAGACTCCAGGTTTTCATAAGATTTATTTCTCTATGTTTCAAATAGGTGATGATAAAGGAGGGAATGGTATAAATGATGGAACACAAAATGCTTTATATTCTCAGAATATTTGTGTAAGAGGTGCAGGTGTTTGTCCAAATGAAGATATTGCTTTACCTATAATCACATTATACGTAGATAAAATAACTTCAAATCAGGCTAATATAAATTGGACTTATCAGGATAAAAATAATTTGCCGCAAAAAGATTATCAAATACAAATATCTACAGATGTAAATTTTTCAAATATAATAAACAGTCTTACATCTTATGATAATTCATCAAATGATATATCCTCAATAAGGAGTGTTGTTTTAAATAATTTAAATGCTAGTACCACATATTATGTAAGATTAAAAGTTTCAAATACTGATAATAAATGGAGTGAATTTAAAAAAACAACTTTTGTAACATTATCGGATAAAGTTAATAAAACTTGTTCATGTAATAATACTAGGACATTAACATGTGTAAATGAGGGTTTAATTACAGAACAAAAAAATGCTGTTGAATGTAATTTTAAGCCATTTTGTTCATATATAAATGATAATGACAATGTAATTTTTACTATAACACCAATTAATGGTATAGGTAGTATAACTTATGTTAAAGATGGTATTGCTGATGTTAAAACTGATTTAACACCTAAAAAATATATTGTTAAAGATATAGGTCAAAGTCAGACAATAAAAGTTGATGTTACGGATAATTTTGATGGTAAGAATGTTATTCTGAATTGTCAGAATATCAGTGTATCAACTACCACAAATTCAGAGATAAATAATCCATCTATATCTTTAAATAAAAATAATAGATGTGATTTAACTTGGGATATTAAATATATGCCAGAAAATACAACTTGTATATTAAATGGTTTATATGCATCAAAGGATCCTATACCGTATTCTGGATCATTTAAACCTAAAGAATTGAATTCAAATCAAAGATATACAATAAAATGTTTCGGTCCAAATTTATCTTCAGAAATATCTGATTCTGTTATATGTCGTATTGATCCTTCTATTAGAGAAAATTAATATTAATTATTATATAATGTACATATGAATAGTCTAAATGATGAAGAATTAAATAAGATAAATAAATTAAAACAAAAATTATATTCTCGTTCTATAACAAATAAAAGTTCTGGACTAAATTCATTACATAGACATGATATACAGATTCCTAAAAATTGGTCTGAATCAGATGATTTATATGATTCAAAAAAAAATAATATTGATAATATAAATATTATTAATAAAGACTCAAAAAATATATCTAAAAAAGATAATGAAAATAAAGAATCTGTGGCTGATTTTTTGATTAAAAAATTTAAAACAGATAATGCTGATGATTTTGGTCAAGTTAGAGCAGAGGAGATAGAAAATAAGATAAAAAGAACAAATGCTGAGCTTAAAATAGCTCAAGCGAAATTATCTAGTCAATCAAGTCAATTATATCCAAATCTTAATAAAAATATAAAAAATATAAATGATTTAAATATATCAGATAATCAAAATGGTGAATTTCAATCAGATTATCATCCAAATATGAATACAGTTTTAATAGGAGAAAACGCTGATATTCAAAATATGGAAAAATTGAATCAGAAAAAGAAGAAAAAAATAAATCTAACTGTAGGTTTTATTATATTCATGTTTATATTTTTCTTTTTTGTAGGAGTAGCTTTTTATACATATGTAAATATCACAAAAGGTGTAAATACTATATCTACAAATAAAATAGATATAAAGGTTACTGGTCCAGTCAATGTTAAAAGTGGGGAGGTCAATGATTTTATAGTTGATATTACAAATAAAAACACTACAGATTTAATATTATCTGATCTAATAGTTCAATATCCAGATGGGTCAAAATCTCCAGAAGATAGGACTAAGGATTTAACAAATGAAAGAATATCAGTTGGTACTATTAAACCAGGCGAAACAGTAAGAAGAAAAAATTCGGTTGTTTTATTTGGTGAGCAAAATGTTAATAAAAATATTAAATATTCTTATGAATTTAATATCAATGATTCAACCACTGTTTTTAAAACTGAAAAAGATATCAGTGTATCTATAGCTGGTAGTCCTATAAATATTACAGTTAACAATGTTAAAGAAATCAATAATAATCAAGAATTAATATTTGATATTGATATAAATTCAAATACTGAGGAAGTATTAAAAAATATACAATTAAAAATAGAGTATCCTTTCGGATACAAATTAATGGAATCAAGTCCAAAACCTGTAGCTGATAATAATATTTGGAGTTTTGATACAATAGAACCTTTATCTTCAACAACTATTAGATTAAAAGGTAAATTTGTTGGTGAAATAAACGTTGAAAAGAATTTTAGATTTATACTAGGGATTGAGGATGAGAAAACTAAAGATATGTTAACTGTATTAAGTACTCAAGATACTCAAGTCGCTATACGTAAACCATTTATTGTCACAAAATTATTGATAGATGGTAATAGTCTAGATAATTATCCTGTATCTTATGATCAAGATTTGAAATTAGATTTAATAGTTACAAATAATTTTAAAGATATTATAAATGATGTTGTTGTTGAATTAGCCCTGAATGGTATTCTTATAGATAGAAATAGTATTAAAGCGGAAGGTGGTTTTTATGATTCAAATAGAGATGTATTGTTTTGGGATAAATCTTTAAAATCATCTTTATCATCAATACCCCCAGGTGAAAGTAGGGAATTAAGTTTTAATATATCAACTATAAATAGTAATGAAGAATTAATAAAACAATTAAGAAGATCTGTATCTGATTTAACTATAAATGTTAAAGCTCAGAGATTAGGTGAGAATAGGGTTTCAGAAAATGTTTTAGCAAGTACTAAAAAACAATTAAAATTGAAGACAGATGTATTATTTACGTCTTCTATAAATTATGAAAAAGGTGTATATCCGGCCGAGGTTGGCAAGGAAACTATTTATAAGTATATAGGAAATATAACGAATACATCAAATATGATTAAAGATGTTATATTTACTGCCAAATTACCACCAAATACAGTTTGGAAAAACATATATGGTTCAAATGTAAATATTCCTTCATCTTCTATAAAATATAATTCAAGTACAAGAGAAATAAGTATAAATTTAGCAGATATAGAGTCAGGTACAGGTATAGATAAAGATAATAGGGAGTTTTACTTTTATGTAGGATTTACTCCAACTTTGACACAATCAGGTCAAAAACCGAATATTATAATAAATCCAACTTTGTCAGCTACTGATACTTTTACTGGGGATATGATAAGATTCAAAAAAACATCTTTAACAACTCAAATGACAAATGGGCAATATTCAGATATGGATGGAAAGGTGAAATAGTTTGATATGTAAAAAACATATAATATGTGCTAATATCGATATTATATGACTAAAAAAGAAACAACTTTAGAAGATATTATCTCTTTATGTAAACGTCGTGGTTTTATATATCAAGGTTCTGATATATACGGAGGTCTTTCTGGTACTTGGGATTATGGTCCATTAGGTTTGATGATTAAAGATCAGGTTAAAAAGATATGGTGGGAGAGATTTGTAGATAATCGTACAGATATGTATGGTGTAGATGCAGCTATATTGATGAATCCAAAAACATGGGTTTCTTCAGGACATGTTGGAGGTTTTTCAGATCCATTAATAGAAGATCTTAAAACAAAAAAAAGATATAGAGCAGATCATATACTTGAAGGTGCTGGTTTTTCTGTTTCAGGAAAAAGTATAGATGATATGGATAAGATGATTAAGGAAAATGATATAAAATCACCAGATGGAAATACTTTTGGTAACATAAGACAGTTTAATATGATGTTTAAAACAAACATCGGTGCCATAGAGTCAGATGAGAACACGGTATATCTTCGTCCTGAAACAGCTCAAGGTATGTTTGTGAATTTTAAAA
>CAZHNC010000039.1:0-5554 GCA_964532765.1 uncultured Candidatus Saccharibacteria bacterium
ATGAATTTAGTTTACTATATTTGTGTGAATATATAAATAAAAAAAGCGTAGGGATCATAATGATCCCTACGCTCAGGGGTTAATTATTTCTCCAATGCCTTTCGGCTGGAGTGTGGTTTATCCTGCGCAACGGCTGCAACGGCAGCCGGGTGGACAGGATGCGAAGGAGCGGATGTGCATTTTCAGGAATTTCTGTTTCATAATCAGATAGGTTGCTGTATCAACACTGTGTTGACATCTACAAATATAACAACATTTAATAAAAAAAGCAACAACTAAAAAACTATTAAAAATATGCTAAAATCAGCCTTATGACAAATATCAAAACCGAATGGGATTTTTCAAAAATATATAAAGATATAAATGATCCTAAGATAGAAAAAGATATAAAAAAGATAGATAAAATACTTTCTGATTTTGCTAAAAAATATGAAGATAAAAAATTCATCAAAACTTCTAAAACTTTATTGCAAGCTTTAGATGAATATAATGATATCGCTTTAACTTGTTCAACCATACCTTTATGGTATCTTCATTTACAACAATCTATAGATACAGCTAACAATGATATACAAGCTAAGTTGAATAAACTTTCAGACGAATATTTAAAAAGTTATAAAAAAGTTTTATTCTTTGATCTTACTTTGTCTAAGATAGATAAAAAATTACAAGATAAATATTTACAAGATAAATCTTTAGGTAAATATCATTATCTTTTAAAAACTCGTTTTGAACAAGGTAAACATATATTATCTGAGAATGAAGAAAAGATTTTAACAGATAAGGCTAGGGTTTCTCATAGTGCTTGGGAAGATTTTGGAAGCAAGAATCGCAATGCTCAAACTGTAAAGTTCAAAGGTAAGATTTTATCATTACCAGAAGCTATGGGTATAAAATCAGATTTACCTAAAAAAGATAGACGGGCTTTACATAAACTTGTAATGGAAAAATATAAAGAGATTTCTTTTATAGCTGAAGCAGAGTTAAATGCTGTTATACAAAATAAAAAAATAGATGATAGTTTACGTGGTTTCTCTAAGCCTTATGAAGCAACGATAATGGATTATAGAAATGATATTAAGTCTATAGAAAATCTTGTTAATACTGTTACAAGACATAATCATATATCACAAAGATTTTTTAAATTGAAATCTAAAATATTGAATGGTATAGAAAAAAGTGATGATAAAAATATAACCATAGCTGAACTTGCTACAGGTTTATCAACTGCAAAGGGGGTTAAAACAAATATTGATTTTGATAAAGCTTGTAAACTTGTCAGAGATTCTTTTAAAGAAGCTGATCAAGAGTTTGCTGATATATTCGATTCTTATCTTGAAAAAGGTCAAATAGATGTTTATCCAAGGGTGGGAAAAAGAGGTGGTGCTTTTTGTTCTCCTATGAATGGCGCGCCAACTTATGTTATGTTAAATCATACAAATAAACTTAATGATGTATCAACAATAGCTCATGAAATGGGTCATGCTATACATTCTGATTTATCAAAATCTCAAGAACCTGTTTATCAAGACTATCCAATATCTATTGCAGAAGTAGCTTCAACTTTTTTTGAAAATATTTTATTTGATAATCTTTTTAAAATAGCTAAACCAGATGAAAAAAGAGATTTATTAGTAAATAAAGTTCAGGATAATATTTTTACAATATTTGCTCAAATAGCTTATTTTAAATATGAAGAAAAAATTCATGAAGCTGTAAATAAAAAAGGTTATGTATCACATGATGAATTTGCAGAAATGTTTGCAGAATGTCGTAGATCTTATGTCGGTGAAGCTGTTGATGTAACAACTCTTGATGGATATGCATATGTTTACATATCTCATTTTAGATCTTTTTTCTATGTCTATACATATGCTTATGGTCAACTTATAGCAAATGCTTTATATCAAGAATATAAAAAAGATAAAAAATTTATCATAAAAATTAAAAAATTTTTAAGCACTGGAGGGTCTATGTCGCCAGAAGATATTTTCAAGAGTATAGGAATAGATACATCAAAACCAGATTTTTTCTTGAAGGGTTTAAAGAATATAGAAAATGATTTGAATGAGGTAGAGGGTATGTTTTAGGTTGATAACAAGAGTATATTGATTAAATTTTTAAATCTGTCGAATTTCGACTGACTTAAAAATAAATGATATTACTTTATAAATATGAAAAAATATCTATATATTATCATTAATGTTGATGTATTTTATTTATGATTTATTTATAAAAATTTTAACTATGTTTTTATAAAATATTTTGATGGAAAATAAATACATATATATAGATGAAAGTGGTGACACTGGATACACAAAAAAATCAACAAAATATTTTATACTTACATCTTTGATTATAGATAATGTCTTTATACTTAGACGTGTTGCTAAAAAAGTACATAAGTCCAAGGTTGATAATACAAAAACTGCTATATTGCATGCATATAAGGAAACAAATAGAGTCAGAAATAAATTAGTAAAAGAAATAAAAGATATAGATATAAGCTGTATCATATTTGTCTTAAATAAGAAAAAAACAATTGTATCAGACCCTTATTTTTATTTATTAGAGAAAGTGGCTAAATATTTTTCGACATCAAATATTAATCAAATTGTTTTAGCACAAAGAGGAAATTGTAATAATTATAATAAAAAAATAATCAATATGTTTAAATTTTATAATATTGATTTATCTATATCTAGGCCATCAGATGAAAAGTCTTTACAAATCGCAGATTTTTATTCTTGGGTAGTCTTTGTGTATTTAGAATACGGTCAATCTGATTATTTTAAACAATTACAAGACCATATTATTTTTATGTAAAACAAAGCCCTCGAAGAATTGTACATGGACTGCCTGACGGTGGTCCTTCTTTCGAGGGTCTAACTTGTTATGTATATATAATATCAAAACAGTTTATATTGTCAATGAAAAGATTTTGTTTAAATCCTGATTGAAATAATTGAAATATAGGGTCGACAGAATCTATAAAATTATGTATAATCAAGAAATTATGAAAGAACATACGTCACATGAGATTAGGCAAAAGTATTTAAATTTTTTCAAAGATAAAAATCATAATATATTAAATTCAACTCCAATAATACCTGAAAATGATTCATCTGTATTGTTTAATATTGCTGGTATGCAACCTCTGATGCCATACTTATTGGGACAAGAACATCCTCAAGGAAAAAGGCTTTGTTCAATACAAAAATGTATAAGAACTATAGATATAGAAGAAGTTGGAGATAATAGACATCTTACTTTTTTTGAAATGATGGGTAATTGGTCACTTGGGGACTATTTTAAAAAAGAAGCGATAGAATGGTCATATGAATTATTGACTGATAAAGAAAAAGGTTTTGGTTTAGATCCAAATCGTTTATATGTGACTTGTTTTGAAGGTGATGAAGATGCACCTCGTGATGAAGAGTCTGCAAAGATATGGAAAGATATATTTGAGAAAAATGGTATATCTACAAATCGTATATATTTTTTACCAAAGAAAAATAATTGGTGGAGTGCTGGAGATAATAGTCCATGTGGGCCAGATACTGAAATGTTTTATGATACCACAGGTAAATATACGGAAGGGCTGTCATTTGAAGAATATATAGAGAAAGATGACAGAGGTGAACTTGTTGAAGTGTGGAATGATGTATTTATGGAATATTTAAAAAAAGATGGGCAAATAGTGGGTAAATTAGATAAGAAAAATGTTGATACAGGATCAGGGTTTGAAAGAATCGTGATGATGGTTCAAGGTGTTAACTCTGTATTTGAGACAGATATATTTAAACCAGCCATAGAAAAGATACAATCTTTAAAATCTGAAGATATTAATATAGCTGAATTTGAACAAGTTAAATCTTCACGTATAATAGCTGATCATGTTAGAGCAGCTGTTATTATGCTCTCTGATGGTGTTGAATTTTCAAATACAGATAGAGGATATATACTTCGTCGTCTTATACGACGTGCCTTACGTCATGCAGATATTTTAAAACTTCCTGAAAATTCTTTATATATGATTGCTGATATTTTTACAGATTATTATAAAGATATATATGAAAATATTGCTCGTCAAAAAGAAACAATAAAGGTAGCTATAAATGCAGAAGAAAAAAAATTCAGAAAGGCTCTTTTTCAAGGTATAAAAGAATTTAATAAAATAGTTGATTCTCATAAGGATACAGATATTGATATAATAGATTCACAAAAAGTTTTTACACTTTTTGAATCATATGGTTTTCCTATAGAGATGATAGAAGAATTAGCTTTTGAGAATAAATTAAAAATCAACAGAGATGAATTTGATCAATTATTTAAAATACATCAAGAAAATTCTCGTGCTGGTGCAGAGAAAAAATTTAAAGGTGGTTTAGCTGGTGATGGTGAAATGGAAGTTAGATATCATACAGCTACACATTTATTACATCAGGCTTTAAGACAAGTGTTAGGAGATACTGTTGGTCAAAAAGGATCAAATATAACAATAGAGAGAATGCGTTTTGATTTTTCATATGATAGAAAGCTAACAGATGAAGAAAAACAAAAAGTGGAAGATATTGTAAATGAAAAAATACAAGCTTCTTTACCTGTAAATATGGTGACATTATCAAAAGAAGATGCTATTGCTTCAGGAGCTCTTCATTTCTTCGCTGATAAATATGGTGATATGGTAAATGTTTATTATATAGGTGATTCTCTAGATGATGCATTTTCAAAAGAATTTTGTGGTGGTCCACATGTTGAAAATACTTCAGAGTTAGGTAAGTTTAAAATAGTTAAAGAAGAAGCTGTAAGTCAAGGGGTTAGGAGAATAAAGGCGGTGTTGGGGTAAATGATGAGGGTAAAATAAAGTTGGACCTGTGTTAAAGGTCATTGATGTGGAGGGTTAGATCCCATAAACTTGTAATAAAAAGTTACAAGTTTTAATTATCACTCAATTTTTTATACAATATTTTGAACAAATGTTCTTGAAAATCAGCTATGGTTTTACTTTCTACTACTAAAGCAGTTTCAGAATTGTAATCTATAAAAGCAACTCTATCACCATATATTATTTGAGTTATATTGTATTCAAATTTTCCAAAATCTTCTGGTATTATTTTTATAAATCTATCCATTTTCTTTTCTTTGTTTTTGGAAGTTTGTTCATTGGTTATAACAAGACGTTCTAGTTTTTTACGATCACGTATTTGTTTATATGTTCTAGGTAAATATTTATCTCTTTTTTCATTACCATTTGAATTTGAACTATATCTGTAGAAAGTCTCACCGTGTTTCAAGCTTCGAACCACATCATCGAATACTCTTTTTGTACCATCTTTACCTTCCATGAATTTTATCTTAGGTTTTTTATTATTTGTTGCATAACTGTCTTCTAGGTTTGGTAATAATTCGAAGAATTGATATTTTAAATCTTCAAATATTGATTCAAGTCTATTGGGTGCTTCAGCCACGTACATAATAGTTTTATCTTTTTGTGTTTGACTAATAAGTTTTTTCTCTAAAAGTCCAGGTAATGATTTATATACAAGAGGTC
>CAZHNC010000040.1:0-5412 GCA_964532765.1 uncultured Candidatus Saccharibacteria bacterium
CTTACAACAAACAGGTGAGGGTGCTGATAAAGAAGCTGAAGATGTTATGTATGGTGTTTTAGATGCCTTATTATCCATAAAAGATATGGGTAAAAATAAGTCTTTTATACCAACAGTTGAAATGATACAAGATGTTGTAGAAAGTGAATTAATAAAAGCTGGTTTTATAAAAACAGCAAAATCATATATTTTATATAGAAATGAAAGAGCTCAGGTTAGAGAAAAAGTAGGTGTTGTTTCAAAAGAACTTAAGGATTTAGTTAAAGAATCAAAACAATATTTTAGAAATCCTTTATCTGAGTTTGTATATTATCGTACTTATGCAAAATGGATTCCAGACGAAGGACGTCGTGAGACTTGGATAGAGACAGTTGAAAGATATATTGATTTTATGAAAGATAATATAAATGGAAAATTAACAAATGCGGAATATAATGAAATCAAAGAATCTATATTGAGACAAGAGGCCATGCCCTCAATGAGATTGTTACAATTTGCAGGTCCTGCTGCAAGAAAAACAAATGTATGTGCTTATAACTGTTCTTTTATAGCTCCAAAAACTTTTCAGGATTTTGCTGAGATTATGTATATATCTATGTGTGGTACTGGTGTAGGTTGGGCAGTTGAAAGTGAAAATATACAAGCTTTACCACAAATAAAAAAACAATTTGGTAAAAAACCATTAAAGCATGTTGTGCCAGATAGTAAAGAAGGTTGGGCTGATGCATTATCTCTTGGTATGAAAACATGGTTTGAAGGTAATGATATAGAATTTGATTATTCACATATACGTCCAGCTGGCGCACGTCTTAAAACTATGGGAGGTAAGGCTTCAGGTCCAGAACCACTTATATCACTTCTTACATTTACAAGAGAAAAAATATTATCAAAACAAGGAAAACATCTAACGAATCTAGATGCACATGATATTATTTGTAAGATAGGTGAATGTGTTGTTGCCGGTGGTGTTCGTCGTTCAGCTATGATATCTCTATCTGATTTAAATGATGATGCGATACGTGATTCAAAGAAAGGTGCATTTTATATAAATGAAGGTCAGCGTATGCTTGCAAACAACTCTGCTGTTTACCATGAAAAACCTACAGTTACAGAATTTATGGATGAATGGATAGCTTTGATGAAAAGTGGTTCAGGTGAAAGAGGTATATTTAACAGAGGTGGTTTAGCTAAAACTTTACCAAAAAGAAGACTTGATCAATGGAAAGATGAGATGTATCCACAATGGGGTACAAATCCATGTGGAGAGATTATATTACAATCTAAACAATTCTGTAATTTATCAGAAGTTGTGGCTCGTGCCGAAGACACAGAAGAGACTTTAATGAAAAAAATAAGAATAGCTGCAATACTTGGAACATATCAATCTACACTTACATATTTCCCATATCTTTCAAAAGAATGGAAGAAAAATTGTGAACAAGAGAGATTGCTTGGTGTGTCTATAACAGGTCAATGGGATTCAAAAGTTGCTCGTGATGAGAAAGTTTTAGAGAGACTTCGTGATTATGCTATAGAGGTAAATAAAAAATATGCTAAAAAATTTGGGGTCAATGCATCAACATGTGTTACTTGTGTAAAACCATCCGGTACAGTATCACAAACTGTTGATTGTGCTTCAGGAATGCATACACGTTATGCTCCTTACTATATAAGACGTATTAGAATATCTGCTAATGATGCATTATTTAAAATGCTTAAAGATCAAGGTGTTCCATATTATCCAGAAGTTGGTCAAACATATGAAAATGCGACAACTGTAGTATTAGAATTCCCGGTAAAATCACCAAATGGTGCTATATGTAATAAAGATTTAACAGCTATAGATCAACTTGAACATTGGAAAAAAGTTAAAAAACATTACACAGAGCATAATCCGTCAGTTACAATATCAGTTGGTGAAGATGAGTGGATTGCAGTTGCTAATTGGGTATTTGAAAATTGGGATTTAGTAGGTGGATTATCTTTCTTACCAAGATCAAATCATGTGTACAAACTTGCTCCATATGAAGAAATTTCAAAAGAAAAATATGAAGAAATGAAAAAACAGATGGGTGATTTAGATTTCTCAAAGATTATGACTTATGAGAAAACAGATGAGACTGAGGTTAAGAAAGAGTTGGCATGTGCTGGAGGTACTTGTGAGATATAGTTGTTAAAATAATAATAAATATAAAAAAACAGGTAAATTACCTGTTTTTTTATATTATGTGTTAATATCATCATATGATTACAGCAACATCTTTAAAGATAGGTATTATATATGAAGAAAAAGATTTTATTATTATCAATAAACCTGCTGGACTTATAACTCATAATGATGGTAAAGACAATGATAGAGATTCTGTTTCTAAACAGATATTAGATATATTTCCAGAAATAAAAGGTATAGGTGAACAAGATGATAGGTATGAAAGATCTGGTATAGTTCATAGACTCGATACTGATACATCTGGTGTTATGATTATTGCCAGAAATCAAATTTTTTATGATTTTATAAAAAAACAGTTTCAAGATCATAAAGTACAAAAAGAATATAGAGCTATAGTTTATGGAAATTTTAAAGTCGATAAGGGATATATAAAAGATCCTATAGGCAGAAGTAAAAGTGATTTTAGAAAATATGTATGTGGACGTTTTGCCCGTGGAGAGCTTCGTCCTGCGGAGACCTATTATGAAGTTCTAAAACAAGGTTGTATTAAAAATGAAAAAATATCATATATTAGTGTCTTTCCTAAGACAGGGAGAACTCATCAAATAAGAGTACATATGAAGCATATAAATCATGGTGTTGTTGGTGATAAGTTGTATATGCCAAATAACCCTGATTTTAATCTTTAATATCAAGCTTTACATGCCTTTAAGATAATCTTTTTAGATATGAATAATAAGTCACTTAATTTTGAAGCACCTTTGAGATCAGATATACTTGATTTACTTGAGCAAATATGTTAATAATTAGTCTATTATGGCTATAACATTATCGACATTAGATAAAAACACAAGAAAAAACCTTGATTTACGTACAGGTGATACTGTAAAAGTTCATCAAAAAATACAAGAAAAAGGTAAAACACGTATACAGATTTTTGAGGGTATGATTTTGGCCCGTAAACACGGTTCAGAAGCAGGCGCTACTTTAACTGTTAGAAAATCAACAAATGGTTATGGTGTAGAAAGAATATTTCCATTATATTCACCAATGATAGAAAAAATAGAACTTGTTAAAAGATCAAAAGTTAGACGTGCTAAATTATATTTCATAAGAGATAAAGCTGTTAAAGAGATAAATAAACGTCTAAAAATGCAAATGGTTAGAAATACTAAAGCAGCTCCTGATAATGATTTATTAGATAATACTCCAGAAGATATAGACATGGAGGCAGTTAAAGAGATTGAAGAAGCAAGTAAATAATCAAATACCTGATACAGGTCATACATATAAAGAATACAGGTTTAAAACAGAAACCTGTATTTTGATATATAAGAAAATAGGGTTTACACCACTTCAGGTTTTAAATGAGATAAAACCATGTATAAATGATGATTATAAAAATAAATTAACTTTCATAGGTAGACTTGATCCTATGGCGGAAGGTTATATCCATATATTATGGAGTGGTGATATGGATGAAAAAAAAGTTATCATGGATTTAGATAAACAATATGAGGTTGAGGTTTTATTGGGTGTGAAAACTGACACTTGTGATATCTTAGGTGTTATTGATTCAGTAGATTATACTTTAAAAGATCTTGATATTGATTTTTTAAGAAAATTTATTGGTCCATTTAAATATGATTACCCTAAATATTCATCCCCTCATATAAAAAAAGTTTTAAAAGGTGATGATTTTAAAACAAAAAAACAAGATGGTGAGATATATGATATAGAATTTTTAGGTTTAGAAAATATTTCAAGTGATGATTTGGAAAATAAAATTTTTTCAAAATTAGATTTATGTCAGATGGAAGGTGATTTTAGGTTAAATATTATAAGAAATGATTGGAAAAAATTTTTTGAAGAAAATAAATCTGATTTTAAGATATTAAAAATAAGAGTTGGTTGTAAAAGAGGTACATATATGAGAGTTTTAGCTAGAGAGTTAGGTGGTTTAGCTTTGAGTATTGTTAGAAAATAATTTTTTTAAAAATATTTTAACAAAATGTTGATAAAATATTTGCTTTATATTTTGTGATTAATGTATAATATAAACATCTTTTATTTTTACAAATTAATAAAAGAGTTAGATTAGCTAATTTGTTTACTCATTAATAATAAAAAAAATAAAATTAATAAAAATATGAAAAAATTAACAACAAGAGGTTTTACACTTATAGAGTTGTTGGTGGTGATCGCTATCATAGGTATACTTTCAAGTATAGTGTTAGCTTCATTGTCTTCAGCTAGAAGTAAAGGGGAGGATTCTGCTATAACATCAACACTTTCAAATATGAGAGCTCAGGCTGAGTTGTATTATTCAAACAACAACGGATACGCAACTACAACAGGTACAAATAATTCATGTACAGCTGGTATATTTGCTGATAGTGGTGTTGGTGGTTTGAGAAATTTAACAAATGATTTGATTTCAAAAGCTGGTGGTTCATCAAATGTTGCTTGTACTTCTTCATCAACAGCATGGGTCGCTCAAGCTAAATTAAAATCTGGTACCGGATGGGCTTGTGCTGATTCTTCTGGTAATTCTGTTTCTTCTACAACAAAATCAGGTCCTTACGCAACATCAACTGGTATTTGTAACTAATATTACAGCTTAATCTAAAGTTATATCCAATTTAAAACCACCATCACTGGTGGTTTTTTCTTTATATATATTTAATAAAAACTTTATAATTTCTTTTATATTATTTTAACTCCCATAAGTAAAATATTACTTATGATAAAAAATATTTTAAAAATTTTATTTATAATAATATTTGTATTTCCTATTAATACATCAGCTCAAACTATTATAGAAAATTCAAATATCAAGAATCAGAATATAACATGGGATAAAACAGGTAGTCCTTATATTATAAGAGGGAGGGTTAATTTTTCTTCATCAACTTTAAATATAATTGATGCTGAAGTTGTATATGAATTCGGAAATATAGGCTTTTATAATAATTCAAATTTAAATATAAAAAATTCAAATTTAAAACAAAATGATTCATATGAATATTTCATAAGTGTTTTTAATTCTATTGTTAATATTGAAAATATTGATATTGAATCGAATCAATTTATTGAATCTTATAATAGTTCAATATTTATAAATTCTTTAAAGAGTATTTTTAATGGTAATAAAAAATTTATAAGTCTATATGATGATTCAAATTTTTCTATTGTAAATTCAAATATACAAAACTATAAAGGTATAGTTTTTAATTTTTCTA
>CAZHNC010000041.1:0-5361 GCA_964532765.1 uncultured Candidatus Saccharibacteria bacterium
TTCCATATTAATATATTCTTTGATTACATATATAAATTTCATATATTGTTTTTATTATAAGATTAATTTTTTAATAATTTGATAATAAAATAAAAGATAGTAAGAGTTTAAGATTGATTGTATAAAATAAAGATTTACTTGTATATAACGTATAAAAAGTGACTATATTACAATATTGTTATATAGTATTAAACTATATAATATATGTCTCAATCATATGAAATAGATTTACATGGTATGAATATGTCTCAAGCTGGTAGGGCACTTGATTCTCTTTTTGATTGGCTTAAAGATTGTGATGATATCCATACTATAGATATAGTGGTGGGTATAGGTAGTCGATCTGTTCATGGTCCAGTTCTTCCGAGTTTTGTTATTAATTATTTAAAAGAACGAGGTTTGAAAGGGGAGAATCTAAAAGGGGTTATAAAAGTAAACTTGAACACTAAAAAACATAAAAGTTAATATACAATCTAAAGTTTAAAAATATTAAAATAAAAAACATGAAATCAAAATTTATTTTTGTGATAGGTGGTGTTATGTCCGGAGTAGGTAAAGGAGTAGCAACATCATCACTAGGTCTTATTTTAAAAACAAAAGGTTATAAAGTTAATTTAGTAAAAGCTGACCCTTATTTAAATGTCGATGCAGGCACCATGAATCCAACGGAGCATGGTGAAGTTTTTGTTATGAAGAATGGTTTAGAGACAGATCAGGATATGGGAAATTATGAAAGATTTTTACATCAAGATATTTCTCAGATAAATTATATGACTTCAGGTATGGTATATAAATCTGTTATAGATCGTGAGCGTTCACTTGGATATGGTGGTAAATGTGTTGAAGCTATACCTCATGTTAGAGATGAGATTATTGATAGATATAAACTTGCGGCAAAAGATTCTGATATAACTATTGTTGAAATAGGTGGTACAATAGGTGATTTTCAAAATGCTATGTTTATGGAAGCGGCCAAGACTATGAAATTGAAAAACCCTAAAGATGTTATGGTTATAGTTGTATCATATATGCCAACACCTGGAACTTTAGGGGAAATGAAATCAAAACCTACTCAAAGTGCCATAAGAGAACTCAACGGTTATGGATTACATCCTGATTTTATTATAGCTAGAGCATCAACCCCTCTTGATGATAAGAGAAAAGAAAAACTTGCTGTATCATGTAATGTTTTAAAGGAAAATGTTATATCCGCTCCAGATATAAAGAGTATATATGATGTACCTATAAATTTTAATAAAGATAAAATAGGTGAGGCTGTATTAAAATCATTGTCTTTGAAAAATAAAAAAACAGATAAAGAATCACAAAAACTTTGGGATGATTGGGAAAGTTTTGTAAAAAATATTCATTTAACAAAAAATAAAAGTTTTAGAGTTGCAATGATAGGTAAATATTTTGATACAGGTGATTTTACATTGATGGATTCATATCTGTCTGTTATTGAGGCATTGAAATTTGCTGCTGCAAAATCAAAAGTGGGGGTAGATATAGAATGGGTTGATTCTAAGAGTATAGAAAAAAATCCTGCAATTTTAAAAGATGTATTTAAAAGATGTCATGGCCTTATAGTTCCAGGAGGATTTGGTACAACAGGTGTTGATGGTATATTGAGATCAATAGAGTATGTTCGTAAAAATAAAATACCTTATCTAGGAATATGTTATGGTATGCAACTTGCTGTTATAGAATATGCAACAAATATTTTAGGGTTAAAAGGTGCAAATACTACAGAGATAGATAAAAATGCTAAACATAAGATTATAGATATAATGGAAAGTCAAAAAGAAAATCTTGTAAAACAGGTTATGGGGGGAAGTATGAGATTGGGTTCATTTAAATGTAAGTTAACAAAAGGAAGTTTGGTGTCTGAATTGTATGGTAAAGATGAAGTTATTGAGAGACATAGACATAGATATGAGGTAAATAATCAGTATATAGATGAATTAGAGAATAAAGGTTTGATATTTTCAGGTAAATCTATAGATGGAAAGCTTATGGAGATGATAGAATTATCAAAAGATAAACACCCGTATTTTGTAGCAACACAATCACATCCTGAATTCTTATCTAGACCAACAACGTCACATCCA
Organism: uncultured Candidatus Saccharibacteria bacterium; assembly: GCA_964532765.1. Taxonomy (GTDB): domain Bacteria; phylum Patescibacteriota; class Minisyncoccia; order Phycocordibacterales; family CAIZLB01; genus CAIZLB01. The sequence continues at coordinate 2,112 of CAZHNC010000041.1, forward strand.
TTATTTGATGGCTTAGTTAAGGCTATGATGAAAAAATAATATATTAAATTATTAATTAATAAAATATAAATGAGATTAAATAAAACTTTAAAAATAATATTATCTTTAACCTTAATTATTCTTGTTTTTATATCTATAAAAACAATTTCTAAAAATACTGATAATTCTACTACAGAAGATTCAAATTCTGATGTTTTAAATCTTAATAATAATACTTTAGAACAGACAGAGATTGTTGTTGATGAAAATAAGAAACAAAATTCACATGTAAAAACCCCTGAAAATGTTCGTGGTATATATGTGTCTGCAAATAGTTTTTTGTATAAACCTTTTTTAGAAAAACTTGATAAGATGATAGAGGATACTAGTTTAAATACTATAGTTGTAGATATAAAAGATGCTCCAGGTATCATAACTTATGATATAGGTATAGAACATCCTTGTGTTCAACCACTTATATCAAAAGAGGATTTAGAGTCTAAGTTGGAGTATTTTCATAATAAAAATATATATGTTATAGCTCGTATAGCGGTATTTCGTGACGAATGTTTTTCAAAGCAAAATTTAGAACTTACAGCTCAAAAAGCTGACGGTACACCATGGAGAGATGGTAAAGGTCATTATTGGTTATCACCTCATGAAGAAAAAACAGCACAATACATAGTTGATCTTAGTAAGGCTGTATATGAGAGAGGTTTTGATGAGATTCAACTTGATTATGTTAGATATCCTTCAGATGGACAAATGAATTTATTAAAATATGAATACAATGGAGAATTTAATGCTTCATCTACAAATTCAGATAAAAGAAGAAAAACTCTTGGTAATTTTTTGGCTTATGTAAGAAAAGGTTTAGAGGGGATACCTCTATCAGCTGATGTTTTTGGTATGGTTTTAACAAATACTGATGATTTAACCATAGGTCAACATCTTGATGAATTTGTTCAAAACGTTGATTATATATCAGGTATGATATACCCATCTCATTTTCCAAATAACTGGAATGGTATAAAATATCCAAATAAGTCGCCTTATCAAGTTATATATGATTCAACAAAGATGGGGTTGGATAGAATAATAACAACTCATGGAACAACTACTGCGTATAAACAGATGAGACCTTGGTTGCAAGATTTTAGTATATTTGGTGTCACATATAATGCACCTGAAGTTAAGGCTCAGATTAAAGCGCTTGATGATCTTGGTGTTAAAAGTTATCTGCTTTGGAATGCATCAAATAGATATACTCCAGGAGTTATGAATAAAGATGGAATATAATACTTGAATTATAATAATATTATAGAGATTGATGATTTTTGTGCTTGACTTTTTATATATTTGATGTATATTCTGTAAAATCGAAGTAATGTAGCTTCGTGAACTTAAACTTACAAAATGTCAAAAGGAAAAAAGATTGTATTGATTGATATTGATAGCTCTTTGCGACTCAAATCTTTTATTGACACACTCTCTCGGAATGGATTTGAGTTTGTGTCTGTACTTGATCGGGAAAGTCGGGAAGGGTTAGGAAAAACTCTGGGTATAGAGTTAAGGAAGCTGAAACCTGAATCAGATAAGCTATCACTGGCGATTATTGAACCTGTCAAATATTTGGATCATTTAGATTTTTTACGTAAATGTCCAATATTGTGCGATACGCAAGATTTCGGTTGGTACATCGAACAGATGGCAAATAGCCACAATGGCAGAATTTCTGATTCTGCATACAACTGGCTTAAGCTTAAGGTGACTTGCCTAAGTAATCATATTTCATTCATGGAGATGATTACTCAGACTAGGCCATAAGATAATCAGTTTTCAAAACAAAAACCGCGATAGTTTATATACTATTTGCGGTTTTAATTTTATTTACTTATTGATTTTTATGATTCTTATAATTCCTTGATTTCATATTTATTATCCTCAAACTCTTTATCTCCTATGACTATTACATTTTTAATATTATTTTTCTCAGCTATTTTTATAATATCTCCAACTTTTTTATTGTCATAGTTTATAGAAATATTTTTATTTTGATTCCTTAAATCATTTGCAACTTTATTAGTGTATTCTATAACTTCTTTTTTATCAGAAACGATACCTATAAATATATCTGTAGGATTTTTATATTCAGGTAAAAGATTTCTAGATTCTAGGAAATTAACCATAGGAACATCACCAATACCAAAACCTATACCAGATATATTTATATCATCTTTAACTGTTTCAAAAAGATCTATAAGATTTTCATAACGACCGCCACCGAATAAAGCTCTATTATTTTCAGGATCATTGTCATAAACTTCAAAAACTATACCAGTATAATAATCGAAACCACGAACTATATCTTGATTAAATATAATATTAATATTTTCTTTTTTACATTCAGAAATTATATTATATATATAATCTAACTCTTTTTTAATTTCAGGCATATCTATCTTGTCTATATCAAGATAATCTTTATCAGTTATTTGTTCATATTCTTTTTTGAACTCATCTTTACTTATCTTATCTTTTTTGTCTATAAGTCTTTGAAATGTCTTAGCTTCAGCCTCTGTAAATTCATAATAATTTTTATACACAGCATTCAAAAGAGTTCTAGAGTTTATATATATAGTATAATCTTCAGGTTTTGCTTTGAAATTTTTTAAGATATTATTTATAACTTTAAAAATTTCTATATCATAAAATTGATCATTTTTGATATTTAAAATATCAACATTGAATTGCCAAAATTCTCTCATTCGTCCACGTTGTGGTCTTTCGTATCTAAAACAATTTGGTATGGAATAATATCTAAGAGGGAATGATAAATCTCTCTTTTTTGCAGCCACCATACGTGCAAGTGTTGGTGTTATTTCTGGTCTAAGGGTTACTTCACGATCACCTCTGTCTATGAATGTATATGTTTGATTATTAACTATTTCATCACTGTTTTTAGCTCTATATATTTCAGAATATTCGAGTACAGAAGCATGATATTTTTCAAATCCAAAAGATTCTACGGATTTACTCCATATGTTAAATATGTATTCTTGTATAAAAAGATCTCGGGGGTAAAAATCTCTAGTACCTTTATAATTTTCTGTTTTCAGTTTTTTCATATATAGAATATAGCATATTTTATGATTTTTGTGTTTATGGTTTATTCACCAAATCTTTATCATTTCTTTTAAATTATTTTAAGAGGTATGTGTTTTAATTTTGTGTATGGAAAATCAAGAATTTATAGACAAATATAATAATT
>CAZHNC010000042.1:0-5200 GCA_964532765.1 uncultured Candidatus Saccharibacteria bacterium
CCCCATCGTCTATCGGTTAGGACAGCAGGTTTTCAATCTGTTAAGCGGAGTTCGACTCTCCGTGGGGTCACAAAAATAAAGAACCGGATGCATAGCATTCGGTGATTTTATTTTTAAACCCTACGGAGAGGAGAAAGTCGGAGCCGGTTTACAGTCTGGAACGAAATGAAGACTGTCGGCGAGACAGGGTCGCAAGTACTTATAAGCGTAGCGAATTAGTAACTTGTGATCGACTCTCCGTGAGGGTTACATACTTCTATCTAATAGATAATCCTTTAACATATCTTTCCAATTCCTAACCTTAATATCTAATTTTTTTTCTATTTTATTTTTATCTAAATATGAATACATAGGTCTTTTTGCTTTTTGCCTATAATCAATAGTTTTTATAGGATTTATTTCTATATCGATATTTAATTGTTTAAATATTTCTTTTGCAAAATCAAACCAAGAACATTCCCCTATACCAGAAAAATGATATATACCATACTCAGGTTCTTTATCTATAAAAATAGATATTGTCTCAACTAAATCTTTGACATATGTAGGAGAACCTATTTGATCATCTATTATATTTAATACATCTTTTTGTTTAGATAGATTTATTATAGTCTCAATAAAATTTACACCATTATCAACATCTTTCAATAAACCGAATAGCCAAGATGTTCTTATAATATAATACTTATCACAATATCGCATAACATGTTCTTCACCTTCATGTTTAGTTAAACCGTAAACAGATAAAGGATTTTTAATATCCGATTCTATGTAAGCTGTTCCTTTATTACCATCAAAAACAAAATCTGTTGATATATATATGACCTTAATATCAAATTCTTTAGCAACTTTAGCTAAATTTTCTGTACCAACAGAATTTATATTTCTACAAACATCTATCTCACTCTCTGCTTGATCAACTTTGGTGTATGCTGCACCATGTATAATATAATCAGGTATATTTTTTTTAATAAAAAATCTGACTTGTTCTATATCTGTTATATTCATATTATGAATATCGGTCAATATTAAATCATATTTTTTATCTAATATATTTACAATACCTCTACCTAATTGTCCTCTATAACCTGTTACTAATATTTTCATAAATTTATTATAGATTATCTTTTAAATTAAAAATTAAAATTAATTTCACAATCTTTTAATAATTTACCATTTTTATCATTATCAGATAATATTGGATTTTCACAACCCCACTCTATAGCAAGTTCTGAATCATTAAATAATATTGTTATTTCAGAATCTTTATTATAAAAATTATCAACCTTATATTCAAATTCAACATCATCTGTTAAAGTTATAAATCCATGTGCAAAACCCTTTGGAATAAATAATTGTTTTTTATTTTCTTCAGATAATTCAACTGAAAACCATTTCTTATAAGTATTAGATTTTTTTCTAAGATCAACAACAATATCTAAAACACTCCCTTTTACACATCTAACTAATTTTGATTGACTATATTGATTATTTTGAAGATGTAATCCTCTTAATGTATTTTTTTTAATATTAAATGAATAATTATCTTGAACAAAATCAATATCTAACCCTAATTCATTTTTAAAAATATTTTTATTATAAGTTTCCATAAAATAACCGCGATTATCTTCAAAAGATTTCGGCTCTAATATATATAAATCTTCTATATTTGTTTTCGTAATTTTCATACAATATTAAATTAACATCTATTATTATTTATGATTATTTTTATCAGCCCAATATTTATTCGCAAGAAATAATGAATCAAAAGTTCCTGCATCAGTCCAAAAACCCATTAATTCTTTACAATAGAGATTATTTTCTTTTATATATAAATTATTCAAATCAGTAATCTCTATCTCTCCCCTTTTTGAAGGCTTGAGTTTTCTTATCTTATCAAAAACTGTATTATCATATAAATACAAACCTGTTATAGCATATTTAGATTTTGGTTTTTTAGGTTTTTCTTCTATTTTTATTATTTTATTTTTATTGATTTTATCAAATACAGGAACACCGTATCTTTGCGGGTCATCAACTTTCTTTATAAATACATTTGATCCATTTTCAAAATCTTTTATATATTCAGATATATTCATATCCATAGTATTATCACCTAATATAACAGCAATATTATCACCATCAACCAATTTTTCACATAAAGACAAAGCATGTGCTATACCACCCTCACATCTTTTTCCGTTATGAATAACCTCTTCTTGATATACAAATTTTAAATTTTTTATACCTAAACTATTTCCATCTTTTAAAAGATTTACAAAATGCCCCGCGTGAGGACCACCAACAACTATAATAATATCTTCAATACCTGCATCTATAAAAGTTTGTATAGGATAATATATCATAGGTTTATTAAAGACAGGTAATAAATGTTTATTTGTAACATGAGTTAAAGGATAAAGTCTTGAACCCAACCCACCTGCCAATATAATACCTTTAATTTTTTTCTTATTATTTATCATTATTTATAGATTAACATTTTTAAGATATATAACAATAGATATTAATATAACTTAAATTACATTGTCATATATAGGAAAACATGATAAATTTGTCCCTGAGGAACTTTAACCAAAACACACAAAATGCCAACAAAAACAGAGACTCAAGATTATCCAATCACGACATCAATGGCAGTATTTTTGATTCATAATGATAAAATACTGTTAAAAAATAATCGCAAAAAAGGTATTTACGAAGGTATTTTTTTTGATTCACCGGGCGGTGTAAACGTAAGAGAATTAGTGCATCAAAAACTTGATGAATTAGATATCATAACAGATGTACAATGCATCGATTTCATAGGTATTCTAGATATTAAAACAAAAACTGGCGAACATAAGAGGACAATATTTTTTTATGTAGTCAAAGAATTTGCAATAGACAAAAAAAATATTGACTATATATGGATGGATTTCAATCCTGAAATACTAAAATTAGTCGACAGAAGAAATGAAATCATGCTACAAGCAATCATGAATCAAAGAAAAGAATGTCACGTATTGGAAGAGCATTATTAATTTTAATAATGATCAATAAAAAAATCACGTTAACTTTTACAGTTCACGTGATTTATTTTTACAATATTCAAAATTACAAATTACCAACTTTTAATTTCCAATATCTCTTTTTTTTGTGTTTCAACTATTTTCTTAGCTAAATCATAAGTTATATCAATAGCAGGATGAGAATTTGTTATAGTTAAACCATCTTTAGTTGTTGAACTTTTAGATCTTATTTTATCTATTTTTTTGATATAGTCTTTAGCCTCATCTATAGCTATATTATGATGTTTAATCATATCTTTTTTATATACCTTTAATAATTCATCGCCTTTAATATCTTTAACATCTCTCATCATATTATGATATGTTGTTGTAGAAAATACATATTCTCCACCAAGATATTCTCTATATATATTTTTCATTTGATCAATTTCAAAAGATTGACCATCAACTATATTAGCTGCCAATATTCTTGCTTTAGGATTTGATATTTCTAAATCATTCATAACTTTCATAGAAACATTAACAGCTTCCATGTGATGAGGAATCATCTTATTTATAAAATCTTGCACTATTAGAGCTGTATTTTTACTATCTGATATATCTAATGTATTTGATTTATTTTTATATAAAATAAAACCTATAGTTATTAATATTAATATGGTTATTGTTATTATAATCTTTTTCATGTATTATACTATAACATATAAGCCGGGATGGCGGAATGGTAGACGCACGCGACTCAAAATCGCGCAGGGCAACCTAGTGAGAGTTCAAGTCTCTCTCCCGGCACATAATTATGCGGCCAAAAATAATAACTGTTTTAGGACCAACAGCAATAGGTAAATCAGATTTAGCAGTAGACATATCATTATATTTAGAATCAAAACTCAATTTAAAATCTGAGATAATTTCTGCTGATTCAAGACAAATATATAAACAATTAAATCTCGGTACTGGTAAAATAACAAAAGATGAAATGAAAGGTGTAACACATCATATGCTGGATATTATTGATCCAAATGAAAATTATAGTGTATATCAATATACCGAGGATGCAAATAAAATAATAGAGGAATTATTATCCAAAAATATTATCCCTATAATATGTGGTGGCACAGGTCAATATATAGATGGTATTCTTTTTAATAAAAAAGGAGCAGGAGCAAATCAAAATCTAGAGTTAAGAAATAAATTAGAAAGTGAAAGTTTGGAAAATTTACAAAAACAATTAAGAAAATTATCAGAAGAATACAAAGCTGATATTTCAAAAATTGACATAGTAAACAAAAGACGTGTCATAAGAGCAATTGAAATATTATATGAATTAAAATTCATACCAGAGATTAATATAGAAAATAAATACAATAATTTAATAATTGGTTTAGATACTGATTATGAAGTTTTAAAAAATAGAATACAAAATAGAATCGACAAAAGACTTGATAATGGCATGATAAAAGAAGTCGAAGATTTATTAAAGGACAATAAAATAAATCATGAAAAACTACAAAAACTTGGTTTGGAATATAAATTTATATCAGATTATTTGCAAGGTTATTTAACAATAGATCAATTTAAGGAAAAATTATATTTTGCAATATGTCATTATGCCAAAAGACAAAAAACTTGGTTTAAAAATAATAAAAATTTAAATAATGATATAAATCACATAAACTGGTTTGACATAATCAATAAAGATTATTTTGACGAGGTTTTAAATCTGATCAAAAATTTTATTTCTTTATAGAATATTAATCAAAAATTCATATTTACTTTATCAGAATTTTAACAAGTTTTTGTTATATTTTTTAAATGAAAAATAAAAAACAAACACCTAAAAAATCAGAATTTACCACAAAACAAATAAGGACATTAACTAGAACTGATTATCTTAAGTAAAGATATATTAGTTAAAATAGAAAATAAACATGGAAATATTCCTATAGAAAATCTATTAATAAATACTCATAATTTTGATCATGTTATTTTGGATTTAGACAACATAGAGGGTAAGATTAATCTAATAAAGTTAATACCAAACTCTGATAATTTTTTATTAATATCAGCTATCATGATAAATGGATTTTTCATAGTAACCCATTTTGAAACCGAAGTCTTACAAGGTAACGAACTAAAAAGTCTCCTCGGCAGAGGAAGACTTCTTAACTCGG
>CAZHNC010000043.1:0-5138 GCA_964532765.1 uncultured Candidatus Saccharibacteria bacterium
TTAGCAAAGAGGCACATTAGACCACTCTGACACATCTCCTTATTTATATATTATATATCATGTTATACAACATTATCCAAAAAATAGTATAATATTATTTATGAATAAAAAGATAATATTTTCAATAATATTATTAATAATACTTATAAGTATTTTAATAATAAATAATAAAAAGCAATATAAAAAACCTGATATAACAGAAATACCTAATAGAAATGATACAGCTATAATACCTGAATCAAATTCATCAACAACAAAGATATATACTTTAAATGATATTATGTTACATAATAAATCAAATGATTGTTGGATGATTGTAGATAACAAAGTTATAGATGCTACATCTTTTATAACTTCAGGTGGTCATCCAAATAATAAAATCTTAAATGGTTGTGGTAAAGATGCTACAGAGATGTTTAAAAATGTTAAAAAACATGGTGGTAATAAAGCACAAAACATACTTATAAATTCTCAAATAGGAATAATACAATAATTATATGAATGAATTATTTTATGAGATAGGTCAAACTTGTGGAATGATAGGATTTATTTTTTTAACATTATTAATATTTTCAGGTGATACTGCGAGATTTTGGAATAGATATATAGGCTTAGATAAGATTATAAAATTTCAAAGAAAATTCTCTTACTTTGTAATGTTCTTTGTATTCTTTCATCCTGTATTCTTTATGTTATCGACTGGAACATATAAAGGATTTATAATACCTGATTTTGCATATACACCATTAGCTATTGGTATTATAGCCTTCTATATATTGGTAGGTGTTATGATAGCTTCAGCTTTATATAAAAGGATTTCATATCAAGTTTGGCAATACATACATGTTGTAACCTATATATTATTTTTCTTTGCATTATTTCATGCCGTACTTTGGGGATCAGAAACTGCTGAAAATATGCCTATATACATCATCGCTACATTACTTATAACTATAGGGATTATATACAGAACAAGATACAAGATCATAACAGCTAGAACAACAAAGTTTTTTGTTAAAGATGTCAAAATGGAAACATCTGACACTTTCACTTTAACAGTTAAAGGAAATAAACCTTTTAAAGCTGGGCAATTTTGTTTTTTGAGATTAAATAAAAATAAATTACATGCAAGACATCCATTTACTATATCATCAATACCTGGGGATGATTTATCTTTTACTATAAAATTAGCTGGTAGATTTACTCAAACAGCAAAAGATTTAAAAGAAGGTGATGAAATATTTATAGACGGTCCTTTTGGAAATTTTACACCTAAACCTGAAAAAGATCTTGTGTTTATAGCTGGCGGTGTAGGTATTACACCTTTTATGAGTATTATACGTGATCATTTAAAGAATAATATAAAACAAAATATAACTTTAATATATGGATCAAGATCACAATCAGATATAATTTTTAGAGAGGAATTGGATAATATAAATACAGAATGGTTTAAGAAAGTTTATATGTTAAATGATATAAGTAACTTAACCATACAATGTGAGCAAGGTTATATATCAAAAGATATTATAAAAAAATATGTCAATAATCCAAATGACTCACTATACTATATATGTGGTCCAGAACGTATGAAGGATAGTTCTAAAAAAGTTTTGAATGATATAGGTGTTAAATATAAAAATATTTTCATAGAAGATTTCTTCTGGTGATTAATGTATTTTTAATTTAATTTTTCAAAAAACATAATAAATTATTTTATTATGTTTTTTTTGTTATAATAAATCATATGAAAAAAATATATAAAATATTATTATTGTGTCTCGCTTTATTTGTAAATGTAAATATTTATGCTTACACTAATAATAAAATAGATTTAAAAACTGAAGATGTTATAGATATAACTAAACCATCTATAGTTAAAGTTGTTAGTTATGTTAAAGGTAAGATAAATATACCAAACTTCAGATTTGATTATGAAAATTATCAAATTGTGCCATTAGATGGGGAATTTCCTATACCTGTAGATAAAACTGTTTATGGTACAGGGTTTATAATTTCAAGTGATGGTATTATTGCTACAAATTCACATATAGTTGAAGGTATCATAGCTGATGTATATAAAACTATATCAGAAGAATATTTAAAGGGAACAACAGAGTCTGAAAGTAAACAAGCTTTAATAAAACATAAGGATATCGATGAGGCTTATGATGAAGCTTATAAGATTATATATCGTTATTTATATGAAAAAAGTAATAATAATTTAAATAAAACTATAAAAATCTTAAAGCCATATGATAATAGTAAAAAGTTTTCAGAAATATTTGATAATGGATATGATGCAAAAGTTTTATATTCAAATCCTTTTTATGAAGATGATGATAAAGATGTTGCTATATTGAAAATAGAAACAGAAAATTTACCAACTATACCTTTAATTGATGATTCAAAAATAAATATTGTTACAGGTCAAAAGGTTTATACTTTTGGTTTTCCATCTTCAGCATTTTTAGGTGGTTCTGATTTTCTTGAACCAACTTTTAGTCAAGGTGTTATAAATGCTATAAAAAATAAAGATACTGTTACTATTTATCAAACAGATGCCAAGGTTTCTTCAGGTTCAAGTGGTAGCCCTTTGTTTGATAAAGATGGAAATGTTATAGGTATATTATCTTTGATATCTGGTTCTGATACAAATGGTGATAATTTCGGTTTTGCCATAAAATCAACACTTATAAATCAAATATTAAATTCTTCTGGTATACAATTAAAACCAAATTTATATTTTGAACAATATAAATCTGGTTTATATAAGATGATGGATAATAGATGTAAAAGTGCTATTGATGAATTTAAAAATATATCTAATATAAATCCTGATTTTTATAATAATAAAAATATAGATTCTAAAATAGAAAAATGTAATCAGATAATAAAATCAGGTCAATCAAATGATTCTGTATTTTATGATATGTTGGATAGAATTAATAATTATAATTATATTTTAATTATAACAATAATAATATTATTTATTTTATTTGTAATATATTTCTTGAGACGTATTCATAAAGATGAACAAAAGATAGAAGAGATAGAGGAGATTATAGATATGGATGATAAAAATGAAAAAAAAGAAAAAGTTGAGATTACACAAGATACAATTATTCAAAATGAAATAAAAACAGACAATAAATAGGTTTTTGTAAATTATTATTAATAATATTAAACCTTAATTAAAACAAAACCTCCTTATAAAAAAAGAGGTTTTGTTTTCTTTTTATTAAATGATTAATATTTTAAATTCTTTAATTATTTTCTATGCCCTCAGGTGTGTTTGTTGATGAATTTGTATTATTTTCGATATTCATCATAGGTCTATTGTCCATATTCATATTATGTTTATTCATATTCATTGTTTTATCATTTCTCATCATATCACCTCTTTTATTATCAAATCTATCTCTGTCTTTATAATCATATCGTCTATTTGATATATTAAATGTTAGACTTATAACTAATAATATAGTTAATATAATGGTTGTGTAAAAAAGTATTAAACTATATTTATTTGCAATTTCTTTTATTTTCATGTTTTTAATTTGATTAATTTATAAAATTTAAGGTATTTTGATAACCTTTAAATTATATACGTATAATGATTATATTTTATTAACAAAAACACCTATATGATTAATTATATAGGTGTTTTTTTGATTTATTTTATTTTTCTATAATCAATTCATCTTTAGATCTTCTGAATTTTTTCAATGATGCATAATTATCATCTTCTGATCTATAACCTAATGTTGCTACAACGACAGCTGTTAAGTTGTGTTTATCTAATTCTAATATTTCATTATATTTTTGTGTATCAAATCCCTCCATAGGTGTAGCATCTATGTTTTCTATTGCGGCGGTTTCCAATAAAAAACCTAAAGCTATATAAACCTGTCTTGATAGCCAAGCTATTTTAGAATTCGTATCCAATGAATTTAATGTATTTTTAATCATATCAGAATAACCTTTAAGATCATCTTTTGATATATCTCTTAAGTCTGCTACTTTTTGTATAAAATCATCTATATAATTTTCGTCTATATTTGTTGGTACTGTAAATACTAATAAATCAGATGCATCTGTTATTTGTGTTTGTCCCCAAGATGCTTCTTTTAGTTTTGATCTAAGTTCTTCATTTTTTACATGTATTATTTTATAAGCTTGTAAACCATAAGAAGAAGGTGATAATCTTATTGATTCCACAAGATTATTAACTTGATCAACTGTTAATTTTTTATTTTTATCATATGCTTTTGTCGCATATCTCCAATTTAATGAATTTATTATATTTGTCATGATTATAGTATAATCCTTATACTTTCATTTGTAAAGTAATTAAAATAATGTTAATTTATATACATGTTAAGAACTAAATCTCAGCAAAAAAATATATGTACAGGTTGCCCTATAGCTAAAGCTGCAAATCTTGTAGGGGACACTGTGACTCTTATAATAATAAAAGAACTTTTAAAAGGATCAAAAAGGTTTGGGGAAATATGTAATATACTTGAAGGTGTGAGTACACGAACTATTACAGATAAATTAAAACAATTAGAAATTGATGAAATTATAAATCGCATTGAATATAAGGAAAAACCTCCTCATGTTAATTATTCTCTAACTTTAAAAGGTAAAGGTTTAAGAAATGTTGTTAATTCTTTGTTAAAATATGGTCAGAAGTATTTATAATTCAATATTTTATATACATATTATATAATATATATAGATGAATTTAAATATAGACCCAAATCAATTTATGACTATGCTTAAGGATTTTGCTCTAGATATAAAGATTCTTAAGAAAAAGCAATCTGATTTATTGAAGAGAATCAGAAAGTCTATTGATATGGCTAAATTATCTAGAATTAAAAAGAGTAATAAATATTTTAGAAAATAATATTTTTTTAGTTGACACAATAAAATATAAATTTTTTTATCAGTGATGCTTTGTGAATATGATTTTTTATTTTGTAAATTTTTTTACATCTTTACTTTTAAAATTCGTTAAAATAAAAAGCTGATTTTAGAATAAAATTTACAAGTTTAAAAAATATGGTCTATAAGTATTAAAAATTGCCCAATAAATATTTTTATTTGTATACTTATTAAACATAAATATA
>CAZHNC010000044.1:0-5090 GCA_964532765.1 uncultured Candidatus Saccharibacteria bacterium
CGTTTCAGTCCTCGACCCTTTGTCTAGGACAAAAGGTCTGCGAAGAAACTCATTCTATAAATAAATTTGTGATACAATATTGTCTATATGCAACACAGAATATACGTAACAAGAGAAATACCAGAAATAGGTATAAAAATGTTAAAAGAAAAAGGTTATGAGATTGTAATAGGTAAAGATAAAAAACCTTTAAAACAATCCAAGATTATAAATATTTTATCTAAAGCAGAAAAAGATGGTAAACCTTATGATATATTATTGAGTTTATTAACTGATAAAATAGATAAAAAAGTTTTTGATATAGCTCCATCATTAAAGATGGTATCAAATTATGCTATAGGTTTTGATAATATTGATATAAAAGAGGCTGGTCAAAGAAATATTATGGTTACAAATACACCTGGTGATTATATAGGTGCTATAGCAGAACATGTTGTTTCTATGACATTATCTTTATGTAATCGTATAGCGGAGGCTGATCATTTTGTTAGACGTGGTAGATATAAAGGATTTGATCCTATGCTTATGATAGGGCATGATGTAAGTGAAAAAACTATAGGTATTATAGGTGCTGGTCGTATAGGTGAAAAAGCTGCTTATTCTTTTAATAAAGGTTTTGGTTGTCGTATTATATATTTTGATAAAAATAAAAATGAAAGAATAGAAAAAGATTGTAATGCTGAGAAAATGGATAATATAGATGATTTAATAAAACAATCGGATATTATATCTTTACATGTTCCTTTAAATGAAAGTACTTATCATATGGTTAATGCTGATTTTATAAATAAAATGAAAAAAGATGCTTTTTTAATTAATACAGCAAGAGGTCCTGTTATAGATGAAAAATATTTATTAAAAGCTTTAAAAGAAAATAAAATAGCTGGTGCAGGTATAGATGTTTTTGAATTTGAACCTAAAGTTACTCGCGGCTTAACAAAGCTTGGTAATGTTATATTAACACCTCATATAGCTTCAGCAAGTATAAGGGCTAGAAATATTATGTCCACAACAGCTGCTCAAAATATAATAGATTTTATAGAAGGAAGGGAAGTTAAAAATAATTGTATTATATCTAAATAAATTTATATTAAAAAAATAAAAAATGAATTATCCCCAAAAGGATGATTATTTTTTAATAAAAGTTTTTATGTTAGAATAATGTAATATGAAATTAACTTGTACAATAAATAATGATTTAAAAAAAGCGTATTTAACACCTAAGATAGGTGTATCATCAACTGCAGATGGTAGTTTTTTAAAACAAGAAGCATTTGAGATAGCTAAAGAGATTGGTAGAGAGATAGTTGATCAAGGTGGTATACTTGTAACAGGTGCATCAAGTGGTTTTCCGTACTGGTCTGCTCAAGGTGCTAAAGAAGCAGGTGGTTTGTCTATAGGTTATTCTCCCGCAGTTAGTCCAAAAGAACATACAGAAGTTTATAGATTACCTTTGGATTATATGGATATTGTATCTTTTACAGGTTTTGGTTTTCCTGGTCGTGATCTTGTATTTACTCGTTCTTGTGATGCTATTATTATAGGTCCTGGACGTATTGGTACTATACATGAATTTACTATTGCATATGAAGATGAAAAACCTTTAGGTATATTACAATCAGATGGTTGGGAAACTGATGAAGTTTTAAAAATGATTATTCAAAATAGTCATAGACAAAATCCTTATATAGTTTTTGAAAGTGATCCAAAAGCATTGGTTAAAAAAATTATGGAATTGATTAGACAAAAAAGAGGGGAATAAAGCAATTGCTTTAGATTTAGTTTTATATTAAGCTAAAGCGATAAGGGAGGATTGGATGAGTGGTTTAAATCAACGGTTTACTAAACCGTCGGACAAGAAATTGTCCCGTGAGTTCGAATCTCACATCCTCCGCTATGACATATTAAAAATACCTGGCAAAGCTAGGTATTTTTATATGGCATGTTTGAATGTAGAGAAAGCGTAGTTTTCGAATAAGTTTTGAACGTAGTAAAAAAACACAGGACGAGAAAGTACACAGTCACACTTTTGTGTGGGGTATTATAATCGCATATTATAGTCTTATATAAACATTTAAGTTAAAATACTTTCATGGAAAAACAATATTTAAGTGGCTCTGAACAAAAAATACAAGAATATGTAAATCGTATTCAAGGTGGGGAATCTAAAGATTCTATTTTTGAAGGTTTATCAGAATCTTTTAAAGTAGGTATCGATAATAAACTTACTGAATTAAAAGATGGGCAAGAGTCTATTGAAATACAACAACCTTCAAATCAGGATAATGATCAAATGAAAATTGAGGAATTGAAAAATAAATTAGGTATTAAAAAAACTTCTACATGTGAAGATTCGGATCAAAAAAAACCTCCAATAAATTACATTGATATTACTATTGATGATGATTTTATGCATAAAAATTTGATGCCAAATGGTGGTTTGAGGATGAAAGGCGGGCAAGCAAATTGGAATGGTGAAGTTGATTTGATGAGATACACTATATCTGAAAAACTTTCTTCGATGTATCGTGTGATTGCAGAAGATAAGGTTGAAAAATTTAATAAAGGTCAAGAAAAGACTTATCAACATGAATCACATCATATCAGGAACAGGGAAAATGGTTTAACTCCTCATTTAGCTGCTAGTAATTTGCGAGAATTTTTAGCTTTTCGTGTACTTGATGAATTATCTGCATTTGCTGCTGGAGAATTATATGATGAAGATTTAACAGTGGAGAATATTTTAATTGCATTACATAAATCTGAAAAGTCTATAAATGATTCATATTATGGTGATCCTTTTGTACAGGATGCAAAATGGTATATATCACAACAGGGTGATAAATCAGATATATTTTTAAGACAGATTAATCAAGAAAAATATCATCAGATAATGAGACAATATTTTAAGATTAAAGGAGAATATATTTTAACTATTTTAAATAATTCAGGAAAAATGTCCGACTTTACAAAAATTGTAAATAATTTGATTATTAAATTAGATGATGTTATGAATAGTGTGAATCTTGATAATTAGAAAAAAGACATCCTAAAATTTAAAAAAAAATTTATGATATAATATTCTCATGAACGTCTTCACAGAAATAAGTATTATACTAATAATAACTACAGTCATATCACTCATAATGCATTTTTTAAGACAACCATTGGTTATAGGTTATATATTAAGTGGTATAGTTATAGGTCCTTATGTTTTAAATATATTATCATCAACGGAGCAAGTAGAGTTATTTTCTAAAATAGGTATAGCTATACTTTTATTTATAGTTGGTATTGGATTAAATCCAATGATTATCAGGGATTTTGGTAAAGTTTCTTTTTTTGCTGGATTTGGCCAGATAATATTTACAGCACTTATAAGTTTTTTTTCAGTTAGACTTTTAGGTTTTGATTATATTACTTCATTATTTATTGCAACCACTTTAACTTTTAGTAGTACTATTATTGTTTTAAAACTTTTAACAGATAAAGGGGATATAAATAATTTTTATGGAAAAATTTCTATAGGTATTTTATTAATACAGGATCTTGTTGCAACATTTATATTGTTATTTCTATCAACTTTAGCAAATTCAAATGGTTTAAGTTTAACTGAAATTGTTATAGGGTTAATTATAAAATCATTTATAATAGGTGTTATATTATTTATTTTTGCAAAATTTATATTACCACGTATTGGAAATTGGTTTGCATCATCTCAAGAGCTATTATTCATATCTTCATTATCATGGGGTTTATCAATATCTGCTTTATTTGCCGTACTTGGATTTTCTATAGAAATAGGTGCGCTTATTGCTGGTATAGCTTTATCTATGTCTCCGTTTTCTTATGAGATCATGTCTAGGATGAAGCCTATAAGAGATTTTTTTGTTACTATGTTTTTTATATTATTAGGGTCACATCTTATATTAAATGACATTCAATCACTTATATATCCAGCTATAATACTGTCAGTATTTGTTCTTATAACTAAACCATTGATAGTCTTAATAGTTATGAATCTCTTAGGTTATAAGAAAAAAGTTGGTTTTATGACAGGTACAGCCTTGGCACAGATAAGTGAGTTTTCTTTAATACTTGCAACATTGGCTTTATCTTATGGGTATATAAATCAAGAGACAGTTACACTTATAACCCTTGTTGGTATTATAACTATAGCGGGATCAAGTTATATGATTTTGTATTCTGATAAATTATATGAAAAATTAAAAGTTTTTTTGAAAATTTTCGATGTGGTAAGATTTAATAAAAAAAATGTTAAACATAATAATGATGGTGAGTATGAATGTGTTCTATTTGGATATGATAGAGTAGGTTCTTACTTTACTCATGCTATGGATTCATTAAAAGCAAAATATGTCGTTGTAGATTTTAATCCAAAATCTATACAGAGATTAAAGGAAAAAAATATAGAGCATAGATACGGTGATGCAGAAGATATAGAGTTTTTGGATGAGTTAAATCTATCTAAAACTAAACTTATAGTATCAACTATACCTGAGCACGAAGCAAATATGATTATATTGAAGCATTATAGGAAGATTAATTCAGAGGGGATAATCATACTTATATCACATGATTTAAATGAGGCTAAACAACTCTATTTATCTGGTGCCTCTTATGTTATGGTTCCTCATAATCTAGGTGCCCATCACGCCGCTCATATGATAGAAGAATATGGATTTGATATTAGTAAATTTGATAAAGAGAGAAATCAACATCTGAGTAAGATGACAGAGTAAATAAATTTACAAAAAAACAGTCACCTGATGAGAGTGACTGTTTTTTTATTCTTTATTATCCAAGTATCTGTTTTACAAATCTTTCAAAAACTTCTGGCTCATTTTGAGCTAAATCAGCCATTATTTTTCTATCAACTTCAATATCTTTTTTCTTAAGTATTCCTATGAATTTACTATAAGTAGTTCCATATGGTCTTAAACCAGCATTGATTTTAACATTCCATAATCTTCTGAAATCACCCTTTTTATCTCTTCTGTGAGTAAAAGCTGTATTTAGAGAATGAACTATTTGCTCATATGCTAATTTTTCTTTACTTTTTCTTGGTC
>CAZHNC010000045.1:0-5087 GCA_964532765.1 uncultured Candidatus Saccharibacteria bacterium
TGAAATAAAAAATAGGTTATACTTTTTCGTATAACCCTATTTTTTATTGAATATTATCTATCTTTACTTCAAAGTAAGGTTGTCTGTGTCCATTTTTAACAAAATACTTTGATTTTTGTTTAAATTTACCTACTACAACTTTTTTATGACGAGCTATATCTGTTATAGTTGCTGTTACTTTAGAACCATTTATGGTTGGTGTACCTAGAGTTATAGATGATCCATCATCTTTAAGTAATACCATATCAAATGATAAAGTATCACCAATCTTTATATCATCGTTTATTTTCTCTATTTTAAGAGTATCACCTGATTGAACACGGTATTGTTTACCACCTGTTTTAATAACAGCTTGTACTCCTTTTTTTGCTTTTGTTTCTTTAGTTGTTGCCATGATTTACAAATAATAGCTTATTTTTTAAGAAAATGCAAGGAAAAAATTAATCTTCTATAATCTCTTTATTCATAAAGAAAACAGACATCATAGGTACTATCATACAAGTTAAATACCCTAAATTACCTTGAAAAAACAACTCAAAAGGCTTATCTAGATTGAAAACATCTTTATCTGGTAAAATATGAAAACATACACCTATAGTAAGTAAAACTATTCCCAAAGACAACAAAACTGACTCTAATACACCTTTTAGATTATGATGTATTCTAAAACTATCTATTATTCTATGCATAGATATATAGACTGGTATCAAAACTATCAAAAATAAAATAAGATTATTCAAAAACACACTTAAACCAAACAATGTATTTATCTTTACTGGTGTAAAATACTCAACTATAGATTTATATATGATCATGGTTGGATATGCCATAATTATTATCTTAAATAAAAAATCTTTTCCACGTACAAATGAAAATAAAATTAAGAATAACAGAACTATATATAATGTTAAATATTGCATGAATATATTGTAGCAAATAATTTTATTGATTTCATCACTGAAACGAATATGAATTCCGGTAATTTTATTTTATGGAATGAGTTTCTTCGCAGACCATTTGTCCTAGACAAATGGTCGAGGACTGAAACGAATGTAATAAAATAAAATTATTAATACCCTAACTTTCTCAATTTCTCAACTACTTCTTTAACCTCATTACCAACTTTTTTAGGCATATCTATTTTTAACGTTATAAACATATCATCTCTTTTTTTATTATGCATAATACCCCCTTTTTCACGTGCTCTTAATATATCACCTGTGCTTGAACCTTGTGGTATTGTTAATATAAAATCCTGATCATAAGACTCTATTTTTATATCACCTCCACCTATAGCTATAGATAAAGGAATATGTTTAATCATAAAGACTTTTGTTCTTTCTTTTTTAAACACTAAATCAGGTTTGATATTTATTTGTATATAAAGATTACCTGCTATACCACCAGCTTCTGATTCTCCACGACCTACAACACGAAGTTGTTCACCATTTTCTATACCAGCTGGTATATGTATAGTTAAATTTTCTTTATGTTTTAATATACCAGACCCGTGACATGTGTGACATTTTTTTGAAGGTATTTGACCACGTCCATCACAATATTCACAAACGTATTGTTGTTCTATTGCACCCAATATAGTTCTTTGGATTTTCCTTATAGTACCTTGACCATCACAATGTGTACACTTTTTAAAATCTGTACCCTTATTACCATCACAAGTTGAACAAATAATATTACGATTATATTCAATAGTTTTATCAACACCTAACAATGATTCCTTAAAAGATATTTGTATTGAAACAGATATATCTTGACCTCTTTTTTGTCTATTTGAAGATGACCCTCTTCCTTTATTTCTACCACCACCAAATATAGAACCAAACATATCACCTAAATCAAATTCAAAACCTTCTGCACCTTGATTGAATCCAGAAAAGTCAAAACCTCCAAAACCTTGACCTCCAAAACCACTATGACCACCACCCATATTTGGTCCAGCTGATCCAAAAGTATCATATTGTTGGCGTTTTTTAGTGTCAGATAATACACTATATGCCTCATTTATTTCTTTAAATTTTTTATCTTCACCACCAGTTTTATCTGGGTGATGCTCTAAAGCTAATTTACGAAATGCTTTTTTAATATCATCTTGTGATGCGTTTTTATCTACGCCAAGTGTTTTATAATAATCTTTCATAATAGTTTTTATATAATAACATATATGTCAATATTTTGGGATATTATATTACATACAATAAATAAAATTCTATACCCTATCTTTTTGGCATATAATCTAGGGGGTCAAGATAAGCTGTTACAGGGGCTACAGGCATAGTTAAATCTCTTCCAGGACAAGAAGCACTGGGTCTAGAGACAGCATTTACAGCATCAGATGGGTATAATGATACATGAAGATGTGGACCTGTAGAGTAGCCAGTATTTCCACTATAACCAACTATTTGTCCTTTTTTAACCGTAGTACCTGGTGATAGACTCAATTGAGACATATGACCATATGTAGATGCTAAACCATTATTATATTTTATTAAAATCCATTTACCAAAAGATACACCTTTACACACAACATCTGTATCGCCTTGAGCAGATATGACTCCATCAGCCATAGCTAAAACAGGTGTACCAATCTTAGCTCCAAAATCAACACCGTTATGTGATCCTGATTTATACAATCTTTTTGATGCATTTGTAACACCAAATTGTTGAGTTATGCGAACAACTTCTAATGGCCAATCTAGAGGTGATGTACCAGCTTTAGGGATAGATTTTGGATCTAAGACATATTTCAATTTATTTTCATACTCAAACATCTCTTTTTCAAAAGCTTCTTTTTGTTTTTTTCTATCAGCCAATATTTTTTTATAAACACTTTCTTGATTTTTTGTTATATCAAGCTCCTTTTTTTGCTCACCTTTAACTATATTCAAACTAGTTTGTTTTGTTTTCAATTTTTCTTTTTCTTTCTCAAGCTCATCTTTTTTAACCTGTTCATCTGTCTTATCTTTTTCTAAGACTTTTTTAACTTCCAATATTGTTTTTATATTATCTTGTATTTTTTCTTGTATTATATTTAAAAATTCTATTTCTTTTATAGAAGAAAATATATTTTTATCAATTAAAAAATTTTGAACAACACTTACATCATCTAATACATATTGATTATATATACTTTCCCTTATACCATCCTTTAATCTATTTATTTTTTCTTCATTACCAACAATTTCATTAGATATTTTTTTTATCTCTAAATTTGTTTTATCTATTGATACCTGACTTTTTTTAATATCAGCATCTATTGACTTAACCTGATTGTCCAATGTCTTTATATAATTACTTAAAGTCTGAGCTGATTTTGATGTTTTATCAGCCAATTCAGAATACGTCTTAATTTCTTGATCAAGTTTTTTTATAAGTTCAGACCTTTCATTTATTTTAGCTTGTAAATCAGCAGCTGTGTCTTCTGCAAGAATATATGTTTTGGAAAAAATAAAAACAATGAATAAAAAAAACAAAGATATTGAATGCAATAAAAAAAACCTATTTCTCATATATAGGTCATATTATATCATATTTAATTTGTTAAATTAATTATTTTCTTCTTATTATCTTAGGTTTACCACCATATGAATCTAATTCTATCTCAACCTTATCACCTACATATATACGTATACGATTATACTTCATTTTACCACTCATATAAGCAATCAAAACCGCATTATCTTCCAATTGAACTCTAAAATGTGTATCTGGTAAAGCTTCTATCACAGTACCTATAAGTGTTATTTTATCTTGTTTATTTGATTCTGACATATTTAAGAAATATAATAGCACACTTTTTAGGAAAATTACAGTTTTATAGATTTTCTTTTTTTAAATAAATCCATATCTAAAGTTAAGAAATCTGAATCCTTTGAATGTATTAATAGATATATATCAACAATATCTAAACTTTTATAATTAGTAAAAATATTTAAAAATAAATATATATCAAAATCTAAAACAAATTCGAATAAAAAATCTTCCATCAAACAGAAAAATTCTTTATCAATATCATCTCTAGATAAACCTAATCTATGTTCTAAAATAAAAATACTTTCCATAAATATCGGCTGAGTGACTATAAATTTATCATATTTTTTAATATAATCAGAAATAATATCCACAGATTTTTTATCTGTCTTTACTATATACTGCACTAATATATTTGTATCAATATTAGCTTGCATGTTTTTGTTTTTTTATAGATTTTAAATATTTTTCATATCTTAATATAGCCAAATCTTTGTATGATTTATCTACAGTCTTTATATCTATATTATATGGATTCATTTTAGATAGATGATGCAATGCTTTATTTTTAATATTAGACATCGACTCTATTATTACCTGAGAGTTTTTTAATGAAATATTTAAAATATCACCTGCATTCACATCTATATTACGAAGTAAATCCACAGGTAATGTTATTTGATTTTTACTTGATAACTTTACTTTATAATTCATACTTTACATTTTATATTAGGTAAAGTTTCATGTCAAATTTTAAATATATTTAATTAAAATAGACTTTCAAAAATATTTTTTATAGATTCATCTATATTTTCTAAACTAATCTCTATAACTTCACCATTTTGTCTATTTTTTATTTCAACAACATTTTTAGCCAAACTCTTCTCACCTATTATTATTTGAAGTGGTATACCATATAAATCAGCATCAAATAATTTTGATCCAATACTTATATTTCTATCATCAAACAATACATCATATTTATTTCTCAAATCATTGTATATTGTCTCTGAAATTTTATATACATTATCATCTATATCTTTATGTAAAGAAATCACCTCTATATGATATGGAGAAATATTTTTAGGCCAAATAAGGCCTTTATCATCTGCATATTTTTCAACTATAACACCCATGACTCTAGTTATACCTATACCATATGAACCTAAAATAACAGGTTTTTTCTCACCTTCTTTATTCATAAAAAATAATTCCATTTGTTCACATTTATCACCTCCAAAAGAAAATATATTTCCAACTTCTACAGTTTTATATTTTTCAAGTTTATTTTTATCTATAGAATCATTATCTGATATTGC
>CAZHNC010000046.1:0-4779 GCA_964532765.1 uncultured Candidatus Saccharibacteria bacterium
ATCCAAATATACATATATGTCCTATATGTATGGCTCATCCTGGAACTTTGCCAACTCTAAACAAACAAGCTATACAAAATGTTTTAAAGGTTGGTCTTGCTTTAAATGCTGAAATTGCGGATTTTACAGAATGGGATAGAAAAAATTATTTTTACCCAGATATTCCAAAAGGTTATCAGATTTCTCAATATGCATATCCACTTGTGCAAAAAGGAAAATTGAAAGTTAAAGATAAAGATGGAAAAGAAGTTGCTGTTGGTATAACACGTATTCATCTTGAAGAAGATACTGCTCGTTCATCACATGATAAAGGTGATTATTCTCTTGTTGATTATAATCGTGCTGGTGTACCACTTATGGAACTTGTTACAGAACCTGAAATATATGATTCTGTTATGGCTGGAAATTTTGGTAGAGAATTACAATTGTTACTTAGAACTCTTGAGGTGTCAGACGCAAATATGGAACTAGGACAGATGAGGGTTGAGGTCAATATTTCTATACATAAACCAGGTGAACCATGGGGTACAAAAGTAGAAATAAAGAATCTTAATTCATTCAGGGTTGCTGAAAAATCAATAGAATATGAAATACAAAGACAGATAGAGGTTTTGGAATCCGGAGAAAAAGTTATACAAGAGACTAGGGGATATGATGATAATACAGGAAAAACATTTTCACAAAGAATAAAAGAAAATGCAAATGATTATAGATATTTTCCAGACCCTGATCTTCCAAAACTTTATATATCACAGATTCCAGAGTTTGATTTAGATAATCTAAAAAAATCTCTACCATCTTTACCTTGGGAAAAAAGAGAAAAGTATACAGCCCAAGGTTTAAAATCTGAAGATGTTGAGATGTTTGTTTCTGATAGTTTCTATGGTGATTATTTTGAAAAAGTGGAAGATGTCATAAAAGATAACAATCTTATAAAACTTGCTGTTAATTATATAACATCTGATATTGCAGGACTTATTAAAAAAGAATCTATTATAGAAGGTGATTTAAATAATTATGTAAATATAAATTATTTTATAGATATCATAAATATGATTAATGCTGGAGAATTATCATCTCGTGGTGCTAAAGACCTCATTGTTATTATCTGGAAAAATTATGATTCAAATAAAACAATTAAAAATATTGCAGAAGAAAAAGGTCTTATTATAAAAAATGATCCAGAGTTTTTGAATAATATAATAAAAAAGGTTGTGGAAGAAAATCCGGCACAAGTTGAAGAATATAAATCAGGTAAAGAAACTATACTTATGTTTTTAGTTGGAAAAGTTATGAAAGAAGGAAAAGGTGCAATAAATCCAGCGTTAGCACAAGAGGGATTGAAAGAATTTTTGAAATAGATTGTGATTCCTATTATAAATAAAATTATGCTAAAATGAATCTCATGAAAAACATCGCAATAAATGGAGCAGGAAGAATTGGCCGAGCATTTCTAAAACTTGCCATAGAAAATCCAAATATAAACATAGTAGCCATAAATGATTTAGCTGATATAGAAAATATAGCTTATCTTATGAAGTATGATACAGCTTATGGGCGTAGTAATCTTGATATAAAGGTTGACAAAGAAAGTTCTGTTTTTACAATCAATGGAAAAAAAGTTAAATATCTTTCAGAGAAAGATCCATTTGTATTACCTTGGAAAGATTTATCTGTGGATATAGTTTTAGAGTCTACTGGTTTATTTACAACATATGAAAAAGCTGGGGCGCATATAAAAGCTGGGGCAAAAAGGGTTGTTATTTCAGCACCTGCAAAAGATGGTGATGAAAGTGAGTATAAAGGTGCTACAGTACTTATGGGTATAAATGAAGAAGTTTTAGATGATAAAAGTATTATTATAACTTCAAATGCATCATGTACAACAAATGCGTCTTCACCTATAATAGATATATTGAATAAAACTATAGGTATAGAAAAGGCGTTGTTAAACACAACTCATGCATACACTGCAAGTCAATCACTTGTTGATGGTCCAAATAAAAAAGATTGGAGAGAAGGTAGATCAGCTGCAAATAATATGGCTCCATCTTCAACTGGTGCAGCTATAGCAGTGGCTAAGGTTATAACAGATTTAGAGGGTAAATTTGATGGTATAGCTGTACGTGTTCCTGTTATAACAGGTTCTATCGCAGATATAACTTTTATATCTAAAAAAGCCACAACAAAAGAAGAGGTGAATATGATTCTTGAGGAAGCTTCTAAAGATATAAAATGGGCAGGTATATTTACAACTACAAAAGAACAGCTGGTATCTCATGATATAATAGGTAATCCACATGCTTCTATAGCGGATTTATCTATGACGAGAGTTGCGGATGGTAATCTAGTTAAGGTTTTAGCTTGGTATGATAATGAAGGAGGATATACACATAGTTTATTGAAACATGTTGAGAAGGTGATTGCTAAGATGTAATTATAAAATTTTAAACCAAAAACACATACTTTTATGTGTTTTTTTGTTATAATATGAATATGAAAATAGTTATAGCTTCAGACCATGCAGGTTTTGAATTAAAGAAAAGTATTATTAAATTTTTAGAAGAAATAGGTTGTGATGTTATAGATTTCGGTCCCTTGCTTTATGATGAAAATGACGATTATCCAGATTATATAAAAAGTGTAGGTGAATATATTTTAAAAAATTCAAATCCTGATGAGTGTAGAGGTATAGTTATAGGTGGTTCAGGGCAAGGTGAAAATATATGTGTTAATCGTTATAAAAATGTTAGATCTGTTTTAATTTATGGAAATGATATGGATTTAAATACAAAAATCGCTAAGTTAAGTAGGCAACATAATAATGCTAATGTAATTTCTTTTGGGGCGAGATTTATAGAAAATAAAAATGCTATAGAAATTTTGAAAAAATGGTTAGAAGAAAATTTTTCAAATGATGAAAGACATATAAGAAGATTATTAAAAATAGAAAATGAATAAAATTATGAAAATTGTACCAGCTATACTAGAGACTGATTTTAATGAAATAGAGAATAAGATTGATTCTGTATTAATGGATACAGATAAAATACATATAGATATATGTGATGGTTTATTCGTATCAAATAAAACTTGGCCTTATAGTCAGTCATCAAATAATAGGATTTTAGATAATTTTCATATTAAAAATATTTTAAATGAAAACATAGGTTTACCTCATTGGGACAAAATAGATTATGAATTTGATTTAATGATACAGAATCCAGATTTAACAAAAGATATTTGGGGTCGTGTGGGTGCTAATATATTAATCATACATCCTACATCTTTTAAAAATAATCAATCTATTATAGATTTTGTATATGATATGAAATCATATATGATAGATATTATATTTGCTGTTACATATGATGAGTATTTTATATATGAAGATTTAATAAAAGAATTATTATCTAATGGTTTGATTAATGTTTTGCAAATAATGACAATAAAAATAATTGGTTTACAAGGTCAAAGTTTTGATAATAGAAATATAGATTTAATTAAAAAAATAATCTCAGAAAATCCAAATATTTATATAAAAGTTGATGGTGGAATAAATGAAAAAAATATAAATAAATTAATTGATTTAGGTGTTAAAGAATATGTTATGGGATCTTCTGTTTTTGCATATGGTAATCCGCGCGAAAATTTAAATTATTTTAAAGATTTATGTTAAAATATTGTTATGATTAAAAAGATAATAGGTTTAATATTAATTTTATTGATATTGTTTCTTGCTATAAAAGCTATAACTTTTTTACCTTTTTTTACTGATTTGATTATTGGTTCAAATAAGTCACCATTCCAAATTGGAACTGATTATGTTAATCAGATAAATAATGTATATTCTTATAATAATAAGACGGTGTATAATATAAATCAAAATACAAGTATTGTAAAAAAAGTTACCTTGAATAAAATAGATGATAAACTTGTGCTTTTGATTGAAAATGCTAATCCTAAAACAAATTTAAATATTTGGTTAACAAATAAGGTTGAGATTACAGATCAAACAGAATACATAGATTTTGGACCTTTGTATAAAGATAATTCTATAAGAAAATATGTTATAGATATGAAAGGTGGTGATATATCTTTACAGGAATTCAATAATTTGTTGATAGTCGATAAAAATAATAATGTGCATGAAAGATTTATTTTAAAATAAAAAAATGGAAAATATAAATAATATAAATTATGTAAAAAATAAAGCATTAGATATACGTATATCTATAATAGAAATGCTTTTTAAGGCAGGTTCTGGACATACTGCTGGATCTTTAGGTATGTCTGATATTTTTGCAGCCTTATATTTTTCTCAACTTAAATATGACTCTAAAAACCCTTTTTGGGATATGAGGGATAGATTAGTTTTATCAAATGGACATATATGCCCTGTATTATATGCCAGTATGGCACATGCTGGATATTTTGATATGGAAAAATTATTTACATTAAGACAATTTGGTTCAATATTACAAGGTCATCCACATAGAGAATTCTTACCATCACTTGAAACAAGTTCGGGTCCACTTGGTTCAGGTTTATCTCAAGCTATTGGTATGGCCATAGCTGATAAAAGAGATTTTAAAGAAAATATAAAAAGATATATATATTGTTTAATATCTGATGGGGAACAGAATGAAGGTCAAATCTGGGAAGCTGCTCTTTTGGCACCTAGAGAGAAATTGGATAATCTTATAGTTTTTGTTGATAGAAATTATATACAAATAGATGGTAATACTGAAAATGTGTTACCTATGGATCCTATGGATA
>CAZHNC010000046.1:4789-5032 GCA_964532765.1 uncultured Candidatus Saccharibacteria bacterium
AAAATGGGAAGCTTTCAATTGGCATGTACAAAATATTGATGGCCATAATATAGAAGAGATAATAAAATCTATATCTATAGCAAAAAATACAAAAGATAAACCTTCTATAATAATAGCAAAAACTATTCCAGGTAAAGGTGTTTCTTTTATGGAGAATGATTATAGATGGCATGGTAAAGCACCAAATTTTGAAGAAGCTGATCAAGCATTACAAGAATTAAAATCATTAAGATTGAATTTTAA
>CAZHNC010000047.1:0-5009 GCA_964532765.1 uncultured Candidatus Saccharibacteria bacterium
AATAAAATCATTTTTTAATGATATAGGCTGAGATAAAGATAAATTACATGAATGAGAAATAGCAGCAGAAGATAGAGCTCATTATTCATCTCGTACAGTTGATTTTGAATATGATTTTCCAATAGGAAGAAAAGAGCTTTGTGGTTTAGCTTATAGAACAGACTTTGATCTTAAGGCTCATATGGAAGGGTCAAAAGTTGATTTAACTTATTTTGATGAAGAAAATAAAGAAAGATTTATACCACATTGTATAGAACCATCTTTTGGTTTAGATAGAGCTGTATTAGCTATACTTGGAACAGCTTATACTGTGGACACTATGTCTGATGAAGATAGGGTGGTGTTAAAACTTTCTCCATCCGTTGCTCCATATAGAGTTGCTGTTTTACCACTTGTAAAAAATAAAGAAGATTTAGTTAATAAAGCAAAAGAAGTTTTTGAGAAAATAAAAGACATTGCGTCAAAAAAAGGTATAGCAAAATCAAAAATAATTTATGATGAGACGCAAAGTATAGGAAAGCGTTATAGAAGACAAGATGAGATAGGTACACCTATATGTTTAACTGTTGATTTCGATACTCTAGAGAAGGGGACAGTAACTTTAAGAGATAGGGATAGTGGTAAACAGGAGATTGTTAAAGTGGAAGATTTGGATAAGGCATTTGGGTAAAAGAAATTATTTGTAGAATTATCTTAATGTAAATTAAGATAATTTTTATTTTGCTTTCTTTATTATTTCTCCTGAAATACTTTAACTTTGTTTTGTTACGATTTGAGGATGGAAGATAATAAATTAATTACATTTATAAAATTATATTATAACTTGCCTAAAGGATATGTTATTGACAATCCAAACAGATTGAATTTCATATGTAAAATATTTGATATATGTGATGTGTATATAAGTAATAAAGCATTGAAACACATAGTTGAAAGTAGGAGGGATAAAGATTCTATGAGTATTGTTAGGATACTTAATATAGTCAAAAGATTTGAAAAAGCTTTGCTTGATCCCGATGTTGTTTTTATAAATAAGGAAAATTCTATAGGTTTATTTAAAAATTTAAACCCAGAAGATTCCAAGGGTACTATTTTAATTCTAGAGTGTGTAAAATTTTATGGTCATTATGAAATAATTACTGTATATGAAAAAGATAAAAAAAGAATCCAACGTTTAATAAACATAAAACACCTCATGAAATGAGGTGTTTTATTACCTGGATGGACGGTATCAACCTTAATAAGGTTCGAGTTCCATCATAAGACCAGCCGTGGCACACCGATCGTCTTTTACAGACATTTTCCACTGTTCAGATGTGTATATGTTAGCAGATATTATGAATGTGTCAATTTTGATGATAGCTAGTATATTTTGTTGTCAAATAAAAGCATCTCAATCTAAGACTAAGAGATAGCTTTATTTCATGTTACAGGGTGTCAGTTCAAAAAAAGGAAAAGATTTAATTTGCATAACACCATAAAAAAACATACAATACAATTATGAAAATTAATGCTAAAGATATTTTTAAGATTATATTAGGTGTATTGGCTTTTATGGCATTGATACATTTAAAATCATTAATTATATCAGTTTTAGTTGCAGTTATAGTTGCTTCTTTGATTGAACCATTGATATTATTTTTCAAAAAAAGAGGGTTAAGTAGGGGGTTATCGGTAACATTTTCTTATATATTTTTAATATTGATTTTTCTATCATTTATTTTCTTTGCATTACCACCTATTCTTAAAGAATCAGTAAATGCTTTAAATTCTCTACCGGATACTATAAAAACATCAGATTTATTAAATCCTATACAAAAAGGTTTATATAAGTCTGCTAAAAATATATTCCCAGATATACCACAAACTATATCACTTGAAGATTTAACAAGTCTTATAGCATCATATTTTTCAGGTTTAGCAGGTGGTATTTTCAATACTTTCAGTAGATTTTTTGATAGTATAGTTGCAGCTGTTTTAGTTTTAGTTCTGTCAATATATTTGTCAATAGAAGAAAAAGGGGTTGCTAATTTTTTAAGACTTATGTCTCCTAAAGAATATGAAAAATATATAGTTGATCTTTGGAATAGGGTACAAAAAAAGATAGGTTTATGGATGCAAGGTCAACTTATACTTATGGGTATAGTTTTTCTGATAGTTTTAGTTAGTTTATCTATATTGAAAATATTTTTAGGTGATCAGATAAAAAATATATTACTTATTTCCATAATAGCTGGTTTTATGGAGTTTATTCCAGTTTTGGGAACTTTTATATCTATGGTATTAGCATTTTTATTAACTTTTATGAGTGGAGGTTTAGGTGTAGCACTTATAGTTGTTATGGTGTTTACTATTATACATCAAATAGAGGCACATGTTATATATCCAGCTGTTATTAAAAAGATTATAGGTATACCACCTATGCTGGTTATAATATCACTTATTGCAGGTATAGAGTTGGCTGGTTTTATAGGTATTATACTTTCTATACCTATATCAGTTTTGATAGTTGAATTTATAGATGATAGATCAAGAAGAAATCGTATTATAGAGATTGATTCATAGTTGTGTTTTATTTTTTGTGATATATTGTTATCTATATGGATGATAAACACAATAAGAAAAATTTTTACATAACAACACCTATATTTTACCCAAATGGAGATTTGCATATAGGACATGCATATAATACATCTATATGTGATATGTTTGCTCGTATAGCTAGATTAAATGAGATGCCTACATATTTTCTTACAGGTGCTGATGAAAATAGTCTTAAAATACAAGATAAAGCTAAAGCTTTAAATATGGATGTTATGGAGTTTTTGGATACTCAAGCTAAAAATACACAGGTTTTATTTGAGCAATTAGATATATCTTATGATCAATATATAAGAACAACTGATAAAAGAAGACATCATCCTGGTGCTCAAGCTGTATGGAATAAACTTAAAGAAAAAGGTGATATATATGAAAGTTATTATGAAGGCTATTATTGTATAGGTTGTGAGGGCTTTAAGACAGAAAAAGATCTTGTTGACGGACTTTGTCCAGATCATGGAACAAAACCAGATTTTATAAAAGAGAAAAATTACTTCTTTAAACTTTCAAAGTATGCTGATAAGATAAAAAATATTATAGAAAATAATCAGATAAAAATTTTTCCAGAACAAAGGAAAAATGAAATTTTATCTTTTATAGATCAAGGTGTAGAGGATATAAGTTTTTCAAGACCATACAAAGGTCAGGAAAATGTGATTTTAGTTCCAGATGATAATACTCAGGGGATATATGTTTGGTGTGATGCTTTGGTAAATTACATATCCGCTTTAGGTTATGGTGCTCAAGGGCAATTTTCACCAGAAAGTCCTTATAATATGTTTTGGAATAATGATCATGCTCAAAATGTTCACGTTATAGGTAAGGATATATTAAAATTCCACACCATAATATGGCCAGCCATGCTTTTATCTGCTGATATACCTTTACCTAAAAATATATTGATACATGGTCTTATGCAATCAGGGGGTCGTAAGATGAGTAAGAGTTTGGGAAATGTTATAGTGCCTACTGATATTATGTCTAAAGTTAAACCCGAAGGCTTAAGATTTTATTTTGCCAATAATATATCAGTGTTTGATGATGGAGAAATAACAGAAGATTTGATTGTGAGTGTTTATAATAGTCATTTATCAAACGGTATAGGAAATCTAACAAATAGACTTATAAAAATGATGATATCTTATGATGTTGAAGTTGAATTTAAAAATTTAGAAAATGATGAATACTTTAATAAATTAAAAGAATTATCAAAGGGGACTTTATATAATTTCGATATAAATAATTATTCAAATTATCTATGGCGTGAATTAACAAGTATTGATCTTGAAATACAGAACAAGGAACCATTTAAATTGTTTAAAGACAATCCTGAAGAAGCTAGAAAAATAGTTGCTGATTTAATATATAAATTTTATATTGTTATATATTTTATATCGCCAATATTACCTAAAACAGTTAGTGAGATTATTAGACATATTAAAAATAGAGAAATGCCAAAAGAACCTTTATTTCCAAGGATATAATAATATAAATATGAATTCAGAAAATATAAAAAAAATTGCAATAATAACAACTAAAAATCCCTTCATAGATTTACACGCACATTTACAGTTTTCTGATTTCGATACAGATAGGGAAGATATATTGAAAGAGATGAAGATAAATAATGTTATAGCCATAAATGTTGGTGTTGATCAGAAAAGTTCTACTGATTCAATAGAATTAACTAAAAAAAATCCAGATTTACTTTGGTCTACTATAGGTTTACATCCCTTATACCCAGAACAGATTTATGATTTAGAATTATATTTATCTGATGAAGAGAATAGGAAATATATATCAGGGATAGGAGAATGTGGTCTAGATTATTTTCGTATAGAAGAAACTGACAGTAAAAATCTTCAAGAAATTAAAGATTTTCAAAAAGAAATATTTATAAAGCAGATAAAAATGTCTATTAAATATAATATTCCTTTAATGTTGCATGTTAGAGATTCCTACAGAGAAACTTTAGATATTCTTCAAGAAAACTTTAAGGGGGTTATGAAAGAATATAAGGGTAATGTACATTTTTTTGCCGGAACCATAGAGGAGGCCAAGGCTTTTCTTGATCTGGGTTTTAGTATATCTTTTACAGGAGTTATAACTTTTGTAGAGTCTTATGCTGATTTGATTAGATTTGTGCCTATAGAAAGGATGTTTGCTGAAACCGATAGTCCATATGTATCACCAAAACCATTTCGTGGTCAAAAAAACAACCCAAATCATGTCATGGAGATATATAAAAAGATAGCAGAGATTAAAGATATTGATATAAATGAGGTTATAGATGTATTTTACAATAATGCAAAGAAATACTGGCTTAAATCATAATTTTATGATAAAGTGTTCTTCATGACTGAAATTAATATAGAAAGCACAAAAGAAGGCTTCAAGGTTTATGAATT
>CAZHNC010000048.1:0-4836 GCA_964532765.1 uncultured Candidatus Saccharibacteria bacterium
AGTTTTTTATTAGCAGGAACTTCTGCTTCTGTACCATCTTCATTAAATTGTAAACCTCTTTTTAAGAAAGTTATAGATGCACTATTTATAGTTGAAGTATCTACACTGAACAACTCTAATTCTGTGCCATTTATATTTTGGAATGAACCATATAGTTTATCACCTACAATTGATTCTGTAAGTGCTACACCATCGAAACCCAAAATATCATTTAACTTAAATGATGTCGCTGATGCTGTTATTGTTTCTGCTAACCTCTTAGGAGGAATTGTATTTATTTTCATATTGTTTTATTTAATTATATTATATATTTTTAATTGATGTTGTGTCTACTGATACATCCTCTTTAAGACCAAGACCGAAACGGATAATCTCAAAATTTATATCAGTCCCTAGACTTTCCCATCCTACTGAATAATAATTTCCATACTGAAATGGTATATACACTCTAAACTGGAAATGATATCTACCATCTCCTACACTTGTAAATAAACCAACCGGTTTTAATGCAAGTGGCGTTTGACCTAAGAACGCACCTGTTATAGAACCACCTAGAAAATTATTTTCATTACCATTAAACTTAAATTGTAGAAATGGATTATCAGAGAAGTCTTTAAATACTTTAAAAGTTATTTCTGTTCCTGGAGTTATATATCCTTCAAAGTACACTGCATTAAGTGCTTGTAAAGTTATTTTTGATGCAGTCATGTTCATGAAATGAGTCTGACATTCTGAATATATTGGATATCTATCATCACCTATTATATCAGCTGTACCTTGAAATAGTTTTAATACATTAGAACCATTAGATTGTGCAGCTACAACTTCATTATTAAAAGTTGTAATCCAGTTTATTCCTATATCCCAGATACCTTCAAATGATTTATTCTGTTTATTGTATATAATAACTACATCATTATGTATTGCATCAGAACTTGATTTAGCTGTAACGTATACCTTTCCTTTGTATTCTACACCAGAAGTATTTGAGAAGTCATATGATTCAAGAAGTGTTTTAATTGGACTTCCTAGATTTTTTGTTTGTGGAAGAATATCTTTTGTTTCTACACGACCTATTGATGTAAACTCTGCATCTGATGTTACAAAATACACATCATCTTGACCTTTAATTGTCTTATGTACGGCACCTATACCTGACTTTAACGGCTCTCTGACTGCTAAATCATCAACATCTTGTGAGTATTTAACTGATTCTATATAACTATCTTTAAATATATATGCCTTATCTTCTTGTGTTACACAATCAACAATATCTCCACCACCATATGGTGTAGATACAATATCACCTTCACCAGCAAGACGACTAGCAGAGTATGAGAAATCAAAAGCATTATTTATTTTTGATACAAAATAACTACCAGCAGATGAATATCCTTGTAGTGCACCACCAGAGTTTCTTGCCATAGCGGAGCGAACATTACCTACAATAATTCTATTCAAATAGTTTGCTAATCTATTTCCACGTGGTAAACCTGGATACTCATCAGGTACGATAGCAACCAAAGTATTATCAGGTGCGGCGTGTGCTGATGATACAGTAAATTTATTAGATGTATCTATACCTGTATATACTATATTTGTTCCATTATATATAAGTGTACCAGTTGGTGGGAATGCAAGTTGTCTTATTTCAAAAGCAACATTACCTGGACCAGAACCAAGTGTATCAAATGTTAATTGTGTTCCATTGTTAGCTGTTATTTTTCTAATCTTTTTTGTACCAACAATATGAACATAAAAATTTACCCATTGACTTGATACCCATGTTGCAGTTGATAAATCAATAGTTGTAGCTGAATTACCTGTAGCTGTTGCAGAGAAAAACACTTCATCAGTTAAAACTGAATCAACTGTTATAGAAGTTTCTCCTCCTGACAATGCACCATTAGTTAGTGTTATGGCACCAGACCATCTTTGATATGGCTCATAACGATTACAATAAATCAAGTAATCTTGGTTATCTGTGTTTACTAAAGATGTAACAAAACCAAACTCTTGTTCTGGTGTAAAATTATTCTTTAATCTATTCCATCCTGCACTTTCATATTTTTTGGAAATAATCTCAAGCTCATCATCATAAGCCTTAAGAAGAATTTCGTCTGTGTTGAATGATTTTTTAAATGTAAAAAGACCTTTAATTGGTTTTTCTGTTGTATTATTTGCACCAAGAACTGTTGTACCAAAACGTGGTGACACTCCACCTTTATCAGTTATCTGTGCATTTTTCATTTTCAAGAAACTTCCAATAGGTGCTTTGGTTGTATCTTCTAAAGCATACAATCCATACTTCTTGAATTTTTCAACATCAATGTATATTTCTTTTTTCTTTGGAACATATGCCATAGTTTTTAATATTGATAATAAGTTGTTTGTAATAATTTAGCACGACTTGGATTATCTGATTCATAAGAGTCTTTCTTTTTTGCATACCTAGCATTTGCCTGTATACCAGTATTATCCTCACTCACTTCATATGCAGCTAACTCTGTGCCTTTAAGTATAAATAATTCCATAGCATCAGTATCACACACAATATAATCTGAATCACTTGTTGAGTTTTCTATATAAGCACCAGTTGCATCTCTCCATCCATATTTAGAATAGTAACTTAACATATAAGTTTCACCTTTCTTTAACCACAAATGGTCTGCATAGAAAGCATATTGATTAATTTTTCCTGCTGTTTTTGTCATAAATACAGAAACATAAGTACAGTTTGTTTTATCTGGTGTTCCAACAGTTGTTGCATTTATAAAATCAAACCTCAAAAGATTCCAACCTGATTGAAATGATGTTGATTCATGAGTAAGAGTAACTACTATTTGATAATAATCTGATTCACTACTACCTATATGTAGTGTAAAGTTTGATATATTATCTGGATTAGAAAGATATTGATAGTGGAACAATTGATTTGACATAAACTCTGTTATATCAAAAGATGTAAGTGAATTATTTTTTATACCTGCAGTTGTTGTAGCACCACTACCTATATCATATTTAAGAGATGATATACCTTTAACATATTTATCTGAACTAGCCACAAGATTAACTGCATCCCCTACAGTTTCCCATAAACCACCACCAGATGTAACTGAATCAAGAGTTGATACAACCTTTGTTGTATCATTAACCGGTATAGATATTAAAATCTTTTTTAATTCATTTTCTTGTTTAACAGCACATCTAAAATTATTTTTAATAATATCAAATTCCTCTGGAGTTGTAAGTGTAATTTCACTATTTGAATTTCTATTTATCTGTGGAGCTATATCTATTATTGATGAACCTTTAATATCAATAGGTGCTGGATATGAATATATGTCGCTAAATAAATTAGGTGAAATTGGTATAGTTTTTATAGTATCATAAACATCAATATCACTAACTACCTCACGAACAGCTTGATTAACTGTATCATCTTGAGATGTAAGCATACCAATTTTACCTTTGATACCTGCATTTATTCTTCCTATTAAATAAGCTCTTGTGTATATTGATGACATTTATTTTTTTATAATTAATAACGAGCCACAATCATAAAAAATAGATTGTGACTCGTTAGTTTTTCTATTAAGTCTTATTTATATTTTAATGCTTTTTTGTTTTCTTGTCAATTTTTTCCTCCTCTTTAATTTGATTTATTCTCTCCATGTATTTAATACCAGAGATTGCGTATAATGTAATTATTATACTAAATAAAAAGAAACCTGTAAAACCATATATTATTATATTAAGCATATATTTTTCTCATGTGTTTAAGTGTTGATAATCCTGCTATTCCTGTCGCTGATTTTAATCCTAAAGGTGTTAGTATTTCTGATTTATATTTCTCTTGATATTTCTTGACTGCATCTCTAGTCATTCCGTAAAACACTCCAGTAGGCTCTTTAATCTTTAACAATCCCTCATATATTAACACTGCTTGTAATTCTTTAACATGTTCACCTTTATCACCTAGTTTCATTGCCTTTGTACCTTTAAATACTGGCTTTACAGCGTTGTTTGTTTCTTCTAGGTTATCTACTGCATATCCTGCCCAATACAAGCGTTTAGACGCAAATTCTCGTGATATATAACGTAAGTTATTATTCTCTCCAAAGCCTGTACCTACACCTGCTGTATCTTGAACGATAAGAAAATCGGTATTTCCGATTTTGCAACAATCTACAATAGTTGCTTGATGTCTTGTTGTGAACTCATCAAAATAAGTTTTAAAATCATAGATTATATTAGGTGTTTCTTTCCACCATTCACGACCATTCTCATGGAAATACCAATAAGCTATAACTGGTGTTTTAAGACATTGCTCTGCTACTTTATCAAAATCAGGTTTCTCAAAAGTAAAGTATGCACCTGTCTTATTATTAGCTCTTGAAGCTATAATATCAGTTGTGATAACTGGTCTTTCATTCATTGCACTTTCACCAAGTCTTTGACTAGGCATATACTTATCTTCACAAGCACCTTTTGCTATTATCTGTAATACATCATATCCCATCATACCACCACTAGGATAATTAACTCGTCTGTTATAAATATCTTTACGTGATATTACATTACCATCATAAAACTCAAGTGTTATAGCTCCGCCACCTGACACACAGGATAAACTGGTATTCTGGTCGTATGGATAATAATATCTTTGTTTAGGTTGTTTAGTTGGTATAACAAAATTAGATGACCCCATCGCTATTTCTTCATGTTTGAAGTCTTTTGCGATTTCATCATCATGCCTATTGTCTATTAAAACGCCTGTGTTATTCATTGTTTATATGATTAATTAATTCTTTTTTTACTTCTAATGTATTGGTA
>CAZHNC010000049.1:0-4819 GCA_964532765.1 uncultured Candidatus Saccharibacteria bacterium
AATTCTGTTTTACCTACACCTGTTGGGCCTAAGAATATAAATGAGCCTATAGGACGTGATGGATCATGTATACCAACTCTTGATCTCTTTATAGTATCGGCAACTTTTTTAACAGCTTCATCTTGACCTATAACTTCTGATTTTAGAACTTCTTCTATACGAGAAAGTTTCTTCATCTCTTCTTCCATCATACGAGCGACAGGTATACCAGTCCATGAAGAAACTACAGCTGCTATATCTGATTCATTTATCTCTTCTTTTAAAACTCTTTTATTTGTATCAAGTTTTCTGAGTTTCTTTAGTTTATTTTCAAGATCATTTTGCATAATAGGAAGTTTTCCATATCTTATCTCTGCAGCTTTTATAAGGTCTGCATGAGCTTCTGCTTTATTTGACTCTTGAGTTAATTCTTCTATATTTTTCTTTAACTCTTTTATACCTCCAATCAATTCTTTTTCTGTATTCCATTTTGCCTCTATATCAGAAATACTATCTTTGATTTCATTTATATGATTATCTATATCTTTTATACGATTTTTTATTTCTTTATTTTCAGGATCTTTTGAAAGAGCTTGTTTTTCTATCTCAAGTCTCAATATCTTTCTATGTGCATCCTCTATAGCTTGTGGTTTATTTTCCAAAGAAATCTTCAAAGTTGACGCTGCTTCATCTATAAGATCAACCGCTTTGTCAGGAAGCTGTCTGTCTGTTATATAACGACTAGAAAGTTGAACTGCAGCCACTATAGCTTCATCAAGTATACGAACACCGTGGAATAATTCATATTTGTCTTTAAGACCACGAAGTATTGCTGTTGCATCTTCTATACTTGGTTCATCTACATATACAGGTTGAAAACGTCTTTGTAATGCAGGATCTTTTTCTATGTGTTTTTGATATTCACGAAGTGTTGTGGCACCTATAGCTTTTAACTCACCACGAGCTAAAGCTGGTTTAAGAAGATTTGATGCATCAAGTGATCCTTCAGCTCCTCCTGCACCTACTATGGTATGAGTTTCGTCCATGAATAATATAACTTTACCATTTGATTTATCTATCTCTTTTAAAATACTTTTCAATCTATCTTCGAATTCACCACGATATTTTGTACCCGCAACAAGTGACCCAATATCAAGTGAAAGTAATTCTTTATCTTTTAAAGATTCTGGTACATCACCCATAGCTATACGATTTGCAAGACCTTCAACTATAGCTGTTTTACCAACACCCGCTTCACCTAAAAGTATGGGGTTATTTTTTGTACGACGAGATAATATCTGTATAACACGAGAAATCTCAGAATCACGACCTATAACAGGATCGAGTTTATTGTCACGTGCAAGTGCTGTTAGATTACGAGTAAATTTGGCAAGGGCTTTTGATTTTTTTGCTTCATTTTGACCTTCGCCATTTTTATTATTTTCTTTTTGAGATCTTAAAAAAGATAAAGTCTCTAAACATTTTTCTTTATCTATTTTAAATTTTTCTATAAGTTCACGAGCTGGATTTAAAGTATCAAAAAAGGCAATAAATAAATGCTCTACTGATACAAAATTATCTTTTATATCAACTGCAACTTTTCCAGAATTTTCCATAACAGATATAAGTTCTGGTGTTAAAAAAAGTTGATATGCTGGTGAAAGTGTATTTGATATAGAACCAGCTGAATCTATAGCTTCAAAAGCATTATCAGTTAAAAGAATATAATCTACATCTAATCTTTCAAGCATAGAAACAACAACAGAATCTTCTTGTGTTAATAAAGAAACCAGTAAATGCATAGGAGAGACGTTAGTTTGTCCTCTCTCTATAGCAAGTTCATGTGCACGGCGTATAGCCTCTTTAGCACGTGTTGTAAAGTTATTTAATGGTGGCATAAGTAGAGTATAACATAGCTGTCAATATATATTTATATATACACATGTATCTATATATACTATGATAGTATTAAATAAAATTCACATTTAATATTTACAAAATACTGTTTATATGTAATATTAATTTTGTATGAAAATTACAAATATATTCTATTCTATGGATTGGC
Source organism: uncultured Candidatus Saccharibacteria bacterium (assembly GCA_964532765.1). Taxonomy (GTDB): domain Bacteria; phylum Patescibacteriota; class Minisyncoccia; order Phycocordibacterales; family CAIZLB01; genus CAIZLB01. Next base: position 2,045 of record CAZHNC010000049.1, read on the forward strand.
GTGAATATGGAGTCTCTTTTGGCGGAGGTCAATATTCTGTGAATAAACCAAGCAATATGGCTTGGCTTATACTATTAGTATTCGGCAGAAGAAAGAGACTAGTTCATGTCAATCATGTTCCTCAAGAGTGGGAAGTTATGAGATTGTTTGAAAAATATGGTGATGAAAATCACTGTAATTTATGGAATTACTTTATAAGTAAAAAAGATGAAAATCATCCATTACACTTTAATCAATATGATTTAGATAAAATGATCGATGAAATGTTTAATGATTTGAAAAAAATTTGCTGGAGAGATATTGTTTAATCTTTCAGCACTCTCATACCCTTACCCTATAACTCTTTTTCAAAACAAATAGCCTGACTTTAAGCCGGGCTATTTTTTTATAAAAGATTTTTATTTTAGATATCATATTTTATAACAAACATCATCTATATTATAACCATTGAAATTATGTCCACCTCTATATTCTCCATATTTATAAATATATTGATTCTGTCTTGATGGTATCATATCTGGTTTTCCTAAAATAACTTTTTTGTCGGATTTGGCATCAATAAAATGTATAATAGAATACAATCTAGGTCTATTTGTTGATGAACCACCTGAATGATCATCACTAACAACAAGTGGTATTCTATCATCATCTTTTGCTATATCAGAAACATATTCTTTAATCTTTTTATAGAAATCATCAATATCGATTTTGTTTAACAAAGAATCAAGTGGATTTAACCCTCTTATAATCAAAACCTTATTATTATTTTCATCAACACTCTCTATCAACAAGAAAGCACCTGATAATCTGTTTGATTCTTTATCTATTTTTTCTTTAAAAATAACTGAAGTGATATTTGGAAACATAGCAGCAATACTTTTATATTTACTTGCCCAACAAGCATTGGCTATATGACCAGAAAATTCCATGATAGGACCACGGGAAGGTATTAATTCTACCTCTATATTCTCATCAGAATTCTGTTTATCCATGAATTGATTTAACTCTATATTAATAGCGTGATTATTCATGATATTTTTTATAGCTTTCATCACTTGATCTTTCTTAGGGAGTTTATTTGTCTTTTTAGAGTCTTGTTTGTCATAAATAGATCCAAAAACCTCCTGATTCATTATATGTGAAATAAATTCATCAAGTTTGGTGGCATTGTCTATATCTAAAGTCATATCATCAAAATAATCAACTCTGGTTTCAGGTCTTTTCCATAAAGTAATCAAAAATAGAATATTTCTTAAAAACTCATGAGTATCAGAGTCTTTATTCAAAGAAACCATGTTTGTGAAAAAATCTTCAATACTTCTAAAATTCAAATTTTTAATATTATCTATTTTCTTTTGAACACCTATTTTTGCTTCTGGTTTTTCTATTGTAGATAATTTCTCCTCCAAATCACTGATAAGATCTTTTCTATAATCCTCAATCTGTTTAATTATTTGCGTAAATGGTTTACCTTCTTTTAGAAGCTCTGAAGCAGATCTATATGAATCCATAATCGTATCAAAACGACTATAAGCAGATTCTGTCCAAGGTATTGAATCAGTTTTCACTCTTTTAAATGCTAATGTTTTTGATTTTATGTATTCTGGTACAGGACATATCTCATCAGCTGATTTTTGTTCCTGATAATCTTTTAATACTTTTCTAAAAGAATTTAAATCATGTTGTCCAAATTGTGAATCTGAATATTTAACATAATTTGATAAATAATTCATCATCAAATCTGAATGTATGAATTTTTCCCATTGTGCAGAATCATCACTAAAAAGATTAAACACTGATTCTTTTAATATTTCTTTTGCTTGAATAACACCTTTTTCACCTTTTTCTGTAATACCTATTTTTTTTAAATCTTCAGGTAAGTCACCAGGTTCAAATATGGGTTTTAAATGAGAATAAATTAATGAATTAAAACTATGTTGAAATACTTTTTTAAAAATCTCAATATCTTCTGGAACTTTATCAAATACATGAAGATTATTTATACATAAATCAATATCTAAATCTGCTATGAGCTTATAACTCTCCAAACCGAGATTCTTAAATTTATCTATATGATTATGTATAATATTTTTAATAGAATCTTTATGATTATTTAAAGCTGAAAATATTACTAATAACAATGAATCATATGAAAAATCTTTATTTATAAACTTATCTATATTTTCAAATAAAATATCATAAAAACCATATTCCATTACCTGTTTAATAAGTAATAAATTATAATTATCCATATCATCATCCCTAATTCCAAATATCCTACCTAAACCTTTTTTGATCTCCTTATCAACAGTATTATCATCTTTAATCAAAATATTTATAAAAATTTTATAAATATTTTCATTAACATTATATCTATCAATCCTATCTTTAAAATGCCAATCGTCTAATAATTCAAAAAAACTATTATCAGAATAACCTTTATGTATTGCATCAATAAATATATTTATTATAGAAGATACTGTTTTTTTATCTACATCTTTATATAAGAATAAATTTTTATTTTGTATTATCTTTGACAAGAAACTATTATAATCACCTGTATCTTTATATTGTTTTTCCCAAAACCTTGTGGCTAAGATTGTGTATTTATTTTTATCTTTTAACAATAAATTATCTATAAGTTCAGATGTTAATTGAATGGCGTATTCGCTATTTCCATTTTCAAACATATCAATAATCTCACACATTACAAGATTATTATTCATAAAATCTTTATATGAATCATCGTTCTTAAAATTGATTAAGGTGTTTTCT
>CAZHNC010000050.1:0-4779 GCA_964532765.1 uncultured Candidatus Saccharibacteria bacterium
AATATTATACTATTTTTGGACAATGTTGTATAACATGATATATATTATATAAATAAGGAGATGTGTCAGAGTGGTCTAATGTGCCTCTTTGCTAAAGAGGTGGACTCATAAAAAGGTCCCGAGGGTTCGAATCCCTCCGTCTCCGCCATTACAACTTAGTATCGGAATTGACCCGAGTGTTTGAATGTGTGAGTTAATTTGATTATTGTTGATATACAAACAATTGGGTATAAGTTATAATTTATTCATTACTTTAATAATAATAAAACAAATAAAAAAATGGACAATGTCTCAAATAATCCTATTCAGGATAATACTTTTATAAAAAAATGGTCATGGTCAGCCTTTTTGGGTACTTGGGTATTTTGTTTTGCAAATAAGCAATACAAATTAGGGGTAAAATTCCTTTTGTTTTTTTTAGTACTTAATTTCTTATCCTATGCCCCTTGGTTAGGTGTCACAAGTTTTGCAACAATCGGTTCTGCTGGTAGTACATTACGATTGGTATTTTTAGGATTTTCTGTTTGGCTTGGTATACGAGGTCAGGAAATTGTTTGGAAAAGCGGAGTTTGGAAAACACAGGAGGAATTCTTACGTAAACAAAAGTTTGCCAGGAAACTAGTGGTCGTATATTTTATTGCTCTCCTAGTTATATCACTAGTTTCTTTTGGGCTTGTTTTGAAACCTTATATTCAAAACCCTGAATTAATTAATCAAAAAATCATGTCTGAGGCATTAGTTGAAGCTCGTAAAAGTAATCAAGATTTAAATACAACTGAGTTTGAGGGTGGCTATAAAATTGGAATACAAGATGGGCAGAATATAGAAACGCAAAAATCATTTGTGGCTAATCAATCACGTTCCTATCAAGATGGATATAGATATGGATATACGGTTTCATGTGCAGCGAAAAATACCCAGGATATTTGTTTGAAAAAATTACTTCAATAGGTGTTTATATGAACAATTTTGAACACGTTCCTTTAAAAAAGGTTTTAACCATTCTGACTCCACTATTTGTTTTTCTGTTATTTTTTATCGGCTATGCATTAAAAGAAAAAACCTATCTATCCTTAGGATATATAATAATAATTTTATTGGCTTTTATTATGACATCTTTCTTGTTAATAAGTTTTTTCTATAAAAAAAGTTTATCAAAACCAATAGGAGTTATTAAGACAGATAATGATATTATGGATGATTATATAAATATTAGACAGGGTCAATTTGGAAACCAGAAAACAATTTTAGGTAAGTGGTACGGTGCTGTTATAATCATAGCAATTATTTTTCCTTTTTTTGCTAAAATTATCATAAATTACACTAATTTTTCTAGACCTGATTATGTGATCCTGATCTCAGGATATGTAATAATTTTTACATTTGTTATTGGGATAATTATTACGAATAGAAAAAAGTGATTTTAATATCATTTTATGTGGTTTTGAATAAAAGACAGTTATTAATCTATACCCACAGTCTTCGGAAGCATTGTTAAAAACCACCCATAATACCCTTACAACACTTGAAACTTTTGGTACTTAACCCGAGTGTCCCGCCAAGAAAATAAAGTATCAGAGTCGACCCAATTAGCTAATCTGGTCAATTTGAACTATAATTTTATATATGAAAAATACACAAAGTGGTTTTGTTACTATTATTGTAACTGGAATTTTAGTACTTATACTAGGATCCGCTGTGACATATTATTTTTTTAATAAAAAACAATATTCTGATTCATTTACAACTTCAACCGTTACTGAAATAGATAAAAAACAAACACCTAATACTATCCAACCTATCGCATCTTCAACCCAATCATCTAATAAATTATATTCAAATTCAAAATATAATTTCCAATTTTCATATCCATCTAATCTGGAATTAGTAGAATATCAAGGATCTCAAGAATGTACAAAAAATACAGACAACACAAATAATGACCTAAAAGTTGCTGAAATTGCATCAATCAACAATGTAAGTATTTTGATTGTGTGCATGACACTAACATCTGAAATAGGAAACAAAAACTTAGACCCATCATCATTCGAAAAACATGAAAAAATAAGCATGATAACAGTAGGTGGAAAAAATTCTTACAAACATGTTTTCACAACCGCAACAGGTTATTCTTGGGTAGTCTATCAGATACCTATTGATTCAAATCATTATCTGGAAATTAGTGAGAGTAATGGAAACATTGACAGAGTAAACGGTGATTTTCCTCTGACTGAAAAAGAGTGGAATATTATATTATCTTCTTTTAAAGAAAGTAATATATAATTAAAACCTACCAACACATAAAAAAACACCTCTCGCTTTCACAAGAGGTAATTTGTTGAATTTGTAATCAAATGATTTTTCCTAAATCATTTGGATCAGATAAATCCTTAATAAGAATTGCTCTACCTTCATTTCCACCTGACATGAGTATTTCAATAGGTGATGGTACATGAGCTACTTCACCACCCTCATAACTCTATCTACCACTCTCTTATCAAAAGGTTTAGGTATGACATAATCAGGTTTTAATTCTTTTTTTGTAATCAATCCTGCTATAGCATAAGCAGCTTTAACTTTCATATCATCAGTGATTTGCCTTACTCTATTTTTCAATGCACCCTTAAATATACCTGGAAAAACCAAAACATTATTTATTTGATTTGGATAATCAGATCTACCTGTTGCAAAAACTTTAATATTAGCTTTCCTTGCATTCTCAAAACTTATCTCAGGATTTGGATTAGACATAGCAAAAACTATACTATCCTTATTCATAGTATTTACCCACTCTTTTTTTAATACATCAGCTTTAGATACACCTATGAAAACATCCGCACCCTTTACAGCCTCTTCTAACCCCCCTATTATATTTTCTTTATTTGTAATCAACATTAACTCAGATTTATATTTATTTAAATCTTTTCTATCTTTATTTAAAGTATCAACAGAATCTAAGATAATCATTTTATTTGAATCAACACCAGCTTTTATTAAAAGTTTTGCTATAGCAAGAGCGGCAGCACCAGCTCCATTTATAACTATTTTTATATTTGATAAATCTTTTTTAACTATTTTTAATGCATTTATTAAACCAGCTAAAACGACAATAGCAGTCCCATGTTGATCATCATGAAATATAGGTATATCAAGTTCATTTTTCAATCTATCCTCTATTTCAAAACATCTTGGTGCAGATATGTCTTCTAGATTTATACCACCAAACACCGGAGCAATATTTTTTATAGTTTTTATAATCTCTTCAGTATCTTGCGTATTTAAACATATGGGAAAAGCATCAACATTTGCAAATGTTTTAAACAAAGCGCATTTACCTTCCATAACTGGTAAACCTGCTTCTGGACCTATATTTCCCAAACCTAAAACAGCGGACCCATCTGATATAACCGCAACAGTATTTGCTTTTATTGTATGTGTATAAACAGCTTTTTTATCTTTAGATATCAATCTACAAACTTCCGCAACCCCAGGAGTATAAGCTGTTGATAAATCATTCCTATTTTTTATAGAAACTTTTGATTTTACTTCAAGTTTTCCTTTATATTTTTTATGTAAATTTAATGATAGTTTATTGTAGTCCATAAGTATCATTATACCATATTATTTCCCTCTTATATTCATCAACATAATACCTAACATATTTTGTCCATCACCATCTTTATTCTTACCCCAATATAAATCTCCCCACCAATTCATTTCCTCCAAATATTTATTACCTGTTTCCTTTAATTTTTTAAAATTTTCTGGATTTAAATCTTTATCAAATTTTTGTTTTAATAAATCAAACATGATTTCATTCTTCTTTATATTCCAAATATTATCTTCATAACCGTTTGGTTTATATTGTCTGTTATAATCAACAGATTCTAATTCTGTACAAGATTGAAAATATTCTCTATCTTGAGGTTTCCATTTTGCAGCCTGATATGCTAGTTCCACACTTGTATACAAAACCTCATCTAAAAATACTTTTGCCGGCCAAAAATTACTGAGAAATCTGTATTTGCCAAAAAAACCTTTTATTTCATATTCATCATGAATAGCAAAATCTTCCCAATCACCTTTTTTATATTCAGATCCTGTTGGACCTATTTCTGTGTATAAAAGTTTTCGCATATTTATATATTAACACTTTTCCTCACTCTCTCCATTGCATAACTATATGTTATCTTACTCATTTTATCCTTATTTTCACGTACAAAACTTATAAGATCTAATTCACTACATCTTTTACCAGATTCTCGTAGCATCCACCCTATTGCTTTATGTATTAGATGATGTTCATCTTTAAAAAGTTTTTTAGAAATATAAAATATCTCTTTATTAGAATGATTCTTAATCTGATAAAAAGTTGATACTACTATAACCCTTCTCATCCACATATCTTTATGATTTATACATTTATCTGTAAAATCTTTTAAATCTTTTTTATTTAGAAAATTATAAATATAATCCCCTGCAATATTATATGCCGATGTATCAACAAGATCCCAATTATTTATACCTTTTTTAAAACCAATATTGTCAATATAGATGTCAAATATTTTCTTTTTATCGTCTTTATTTTTTGATTTTTTATATAAATAATCTAGAAAATATAAAGCTATAAGCCTTTCTTCATGGAATTTACTTTTTAAGAATTGTTGAACATCTTTTAAAGAGATTTCGTTTTTATATTTTGCAAATATTTTTCTGGTATCAGGTACAGTTACACCTATAAAGATATCACCTTCCCCATAACCACCTTTATGTGTTTGA
>CAZHNC010000051.1:0-4668 GCA_964532765.1 uncultured Candidatus Saccharibacteria bacterium
TAGATAGTATTATATTTTATGACAATAAATTAGTAAAATAAATTTACATATTCAACAATATACTTAATATTTGGACTTGAACCATTTATCCAAACAAGAGGTATTTTATCTTTATTTATTTTACTTTTTTCTATTTTAGATTCTATCCATTTTATAATCTCTTGTTTATCTAAATCATCTTTAGATGATAGATCAGGATCTTGTATATATTTATTATTTAAAATCTCATTATCAACAAGATAATCATTTTCATCCACTTGAATAACTCTAGATAATATAGTTGATAATAATTTTATATGACTGTTTGTATATAAAATTATACAATTTTCCTTATCTATATCTTCTAAAATTTTTAATAAAGCATTGGACGCATTTAAACTAATATCATCAAATATTAATATACCCAATTTTTTAAAATCACTATTTAATGATGAAGTGTTTTTCTGAAAATCGTTTTTAAATACCCTAACATCATCAATACTTATAGTCTTATTTTTTAATAAAATTACATCAAAATTAATAGGAAAATTATCATTTATATATTTGATTCTATCATCAAAACTTTTATATGATTTTATTAATAAAACTTCTCCTTTTTTAATTTTCATATAATAATATTATCTTTTTGTAACTATAGCTTTTTTATATGCATTTAAATGATCTAATGCTATACCAGTACCTTTAACAACACAATACAATGCATCATTTGCAACATGTGCTTTTACACCAGTACGTCTAAAAACAAGCTCATCCAAATTTCTAAGTAATGATGACCCGCCTGTCATAGTTATCCCTTGATCTATTATATCTGAAGCGAGTTCAGGTGGTGTTTCTTGCAATACATCTTTTATAGCTTTTATCATATCCCTAAGTTCTTTAGATATAGCTTTAACTATTTCATTTGTTTTCAATTCTATAGATCTAGGTAAACCTGTTATATAATCCCTACCCTTTATAGTAACCGAAAGTTCTTCCTCAACAGTAACAGCTGAACCTATTTTTATCTTTATATCCTCGGCTGTTTTTTCACCTATAGCTAAGTTATAATTTTTCTTAACATAATCAACTATAGCACTATCTATACGTGTACCAGCACATTTTACTGAAGAACATACAACTATACCCCCAAGTGATATAACAGCAACATCAGTTGTACCACCACCTATATCAACTATCATGTTTCCACAAGGATCCTGTATTGATATACCAGCACCTATAGCTGCAAGTATAGGTTCTTTTACAACATAAGCATTTTTAGCTCCAGCACGTATAGCAGCTTCTATAACAGCACGTCTTTCAGTTGAAGTAACACCAGCAGGTACTGATATCATAACTTCAGGTGCTATAATATTCCATTTACCTAAAGCTTTATGAATAAAATATCTAAGCATCGCCTCAGTAACACGATAATCAGCTATAACACCATCACGCATAGGTCTATAAGCAATGATAGAATCCGGGGTCTTACCTATCATCTCTTTAGCATCTATACCAACAGCCAATATTTGATTATCCCCTTCAGACACTGCAACAACGGATGGTTCATTTAAAATAATACCTTTACCAGGTAAAAATACTAAAGTATTAGCTGTTCCTAAATCTATTCCTAATTTTTTTGAAAATAAAGACATTTTTGAAAATATATTATATAATTACTGTTATTATAATCAATATAGCATAAAATACATAAAAAATATATGAAGAATTTTATAGAAGAATTTAAAGCTTTTGCAATAAAAGGAAATGTTATGGATTTAGCTGTTGCAGTTGTTATAGGTACAGCTTTTGGAAAAATAGTTAGTTCTTTAGTTGATGATATAATAATGCCAACTATAGGTTTGATAGGTAGATTTGATTTTTCCATCTGGGCCCCTGCTGGTATAAAATTAGGTATGTTTATAAATAATATTATTAATTTTTTAATAATATCTATATCTGTATTTATTGCTGTAAAAATATTAAATAAATTAACAGATAAAGTTATTCATAAATCAAATACAGACTCTAAATAGATTAAAATCTATTTTTGAATATTTCTATATTTTATATTTTCTATATTTTTTCAAACTTAAAATAAATATAATACAAGATATCCATGTACCTATAGTAAATGACATTGCTATATTTGATGCTTGTCTATCTGATAAATAAGCCAAATATACGATAAACAACATACTGAATATACTTAAAAAAGCTGGAGTTTTATTTTCCCCTCTAGCATAATAAACCCTAGTTATTAATAATTGTATACATTGAGGTATAAGTGAAAGTGAAAATATTCCAAAAGTTAAAGCTATAGATTTATAAGAATCAACATTTCCAAATAAAGTTAATACTATATAATCCTTTAAAAACCATATAGATATAGTAGCTAAACCACAATATATAAATATTTTTTTTGCAGTATATTTAAATAAATTCCAAAAACCACCTTCGTCACCTTCAGCATATTTTTTAGAAAAAACAGGAAAAGCTGCAACAACAAAAGAAACACCTATAAGCGCTTGTGGTACCCCCTGTAGATTATTTGCAAAATTTAACACAGAAGTATTACCTTCAACAGAATGAGAGGAGAAACTATTTAAACATAAAAATTGTATTTGAAATAAAGATAATATAAAAGCACGTGGTAAAGATGATAAAACTATCTCTTTAACTATAGCCATATCACCGTTTCTAATTTTTATAAATCTAGGTAAAAAACTATGACTTTTAACAAAAGGTATTTGTATAAAACCATGTAATATACTTCCTATTATTATTCCATATATAACCCCTTTTATACCAAAAAAAGGATAAAGAAAGACTAATCCAAATATAGTTGCTATGTTATACACGAGTGGAGATAAAGAATATAAGAGAAATCTTTCTCTCATTTGTGTATATGAACCTAAAAGATTAGATAACCCTAAAAAGAATGGTTGGAGCAATAAAAGTCTTGAATACAAGATTATATCTTCTATAACTAATACATCTTTAACTCCAGGTGCTACTATATGAGTTATAAGATATGGCATAAATATTATTAAAAATAATATTAAAATAGATGAAAAAATAAAAAAGACTGAAAAAAGAATATTATAAACTTTTTTCATATTCAAATGATCTTTATCTTTATCATATTTAACCAAAAGTGGTATCAGAACAGTTACAGATACAAGTGATGTAAATATCGCAAACATTATATCTGGTATTTTAAAAGCATAATAATAACTATCTAACTCTATACTTGCACCTATTTGATTTGCAAAAAGTCTATCACGAAAAAGAGATAAAATCTGTGACAGAAAAGTAAATCCAGCTATAAGTATAGCTGTCTTATGTAATGATTTAGATTTTAATTTATTTTGTATAAAAATTTTTAAATTCATTGTATTTTATTGTAGCAGATAAAAGAAAACTCCAAACTTGACAATATTTCAAAAACAGTATAAATATAATATATCCTCCAAACAGGCAATCGCTGTAAAACTCGATAGAAATATCAGTGTTTTATAGAGGAAAGTCCGAACACTTGCTGAGATTTATCTCATGCAAAATTGTAGAGGGTAACCCCCTTCTCTAGTGATAGAGAGATGCGAACAGTGACGTATGTGTTTGAAAATTCACATAGCTTTACACAAAAGTAATTTTGATATATGTGTTGAAAAAATATCAAAAATGAAACGGCTAAATTCTTACATAAGTGCAAGGCCGTGTATGCGTAAGCATAAGTGCCGCTTGAGGTATATAGTAATATATATCCCAGATAAATGATTGTCGTTAGATTTTATTTCGATAAAATCTAATACAGAATTCGGCTTATAGTTTGAAGGATAATTTAAAAAACCAATCATATTATTTTGATTGGTTTTTTAAATTTATTTCAATCTAAAATTATTAAATTAAAATATGTTATAATTTCCCTATATGCAAAATTTTATTATAATAACCCTTATATTAGGTTTATCTTTTTTTCTATATTTATTGAAATCAGGGCAAATAAATACACAAGATTTCAATATAAAAAACTTACGTGGAAATACTGAATTTATAATAAAACAATTACCAGATGATGGATCAATAGTAAAAACATCAGAAATATACGCTATTATTAAAAATAAAGAATATAAAATCTTCACATTTTCAGGTAAAGATTTTAATAAATTATCAAGATTTGAATTTGCGGATAATAAATATAAAGTTCCATTAGAAGCCAAAGATGCTGTTACAGGAACCTGGATTGGTAATAGATATGTATTTTACATATTGGAAACAAAAGATAAAGAAACTGGTAAATTTATATACGATATATACAAAACAGAATATCCTACTGATGATTTAAATAAATTAAAATACACAAAAATCAAATCTGTAAACGAAAAAGATTTTGAAACAAATAATTTTGAAGTAGAATATTAATCTAAATTTTAATAACTTTAATTAAAATAAAGAATCTACAACATTTTTAACAACCAATCCATCTGCTTTACCTTTTAAATCTTTCATAATTTCTGACATAAGTTTACCTTTATCTTTGATATCAGATATATTTAATTCACCCTTTTTTAACTCAACTATTTTCCTAACCTCATCTTCACTCATCATTTGAGGTAAATAAACTTCTAAAATAGCTAATTCTGATTTTTCATTTTCAGCTAAATCATCCCTCCCACCTGCAGCAAACTG
>CAZHNC010000052.1:0-4518 GCA_964532765.1 uncultured Candidatus Saccharibacteria bacterium
GTTATGATGATTCTTTCACCTGTAAGTTTAACCTCATTGTTATACATCTTATAATTGCGAATATATTCACGTATAGATATACGTTTTGTATTGTCTTGTGCAAATGTGATAGTTTTTGTCTTCATGTTTTTATTATATTAAATTAAAAATATATGTCAAACATATTGTATGACATATATTATCTTGTGTATCATCCCTTTATCTTCTAAACTTAAGAGCATCCCTCAAAGTTTCTTGATCTGCATATTCTATTTCTGATCCACTAGAAATTCCTCTAGCTAATAATGTTAATTTTATATTTGGAAATTTTTTATTAATATTTTCTTTTAATATTTTTACAGTATAATCTCCATCAGATGTGGCGTTTAGAGCCAATATAATCTCTTCTAGTCCATTGTTTATTAAAGATTCTATTCTTTGATACAACTTGTCAAAATCTATATATTCATGCGCCTTCTCAGAAAATAGTGGTATATATTTTCCAAGAACAAAATATTGCCCATTGTATATTAAAGTCTTTTCAAATATTTCTATATCATTATCATATGCAAGTATGAGTAAGTTTTTATCTTCACGTTTTTTTGCACAAACATTACATTTATCACTATTTCTGAAGTCTATAAATCTACGATTACACAATGAGCATGTTATAACTCTATTATTTATATTATTTATACCAGTTATCAGATCTTGTCTGTAACTATTATTTGTATGCATCAAAAAAGAGACAAATCTTTTTGCTTGTCTTGGCCCTATACCAGGAAATTTTTTAAATAATTCTACGAGTTCTTCCATGTATTTTATTTATATATTATTGAAAATCATCATAATCAGTTTTTTCCAATGAAAGGAAGCATGAATGTTTATCGTCAAATTTTAATTTAACCGCACCTGTTGGACCGTTTCTGTGTTTTTCTATCAATAATTCAGCTATATTATCTCTTTCATTATGATCTTTATATCTGTCTTCTCTGTGTATGAACATAACTATATCAGCGTCTTGCTCTATAGATCCAGAGTCACGAAGATCTGATAATCTAGGTTTACCTTGTCTTTGTTCAACTGCACGAGAAAGCTGTGAAAGTGCTAAGACAGGAACATCGAGTTCACGTGCAAGATGTTTTAATGATTTAGATATTTCTGATATTTGTTGAACAACATTATCAGAATTTCTACTTTGAGTAGGGGACATAAGTTGTAAATAATCAACAACTATTAAACCTAAACCTCTTTCTGATTTTATTTTTCTGGCTGTACTACGCATTTTTATTATATTTGTACCAGCTTGATCATCTATATATATAGGGGCATTTGATAGTTCTGATATACCGTGTTGAAGTCTTTCATATTCTTCAGAATTATTTAAATTTAATTTACCAGTTCTCAATTTCCATGAATCAACTCTAGAGTGTGAGGATATCATACGGTATAAAAGTTGTTGGGAACTCATTTCTAATGAAAATATTAAAACAGGAACATTGTGATAAACTGCTGCATTTCTAGCTAAATCCAAAGCTAAAGATGTTTTACCGACAGATGGACGTGCGGCTAATATTATTAGATCTGATTTCTGTAATCCTGAAAGTTTATTATCTAAATCAGGAAATCCTGTAGGTACCCCTTTTATTTCATCTCCACTATTGTGTATTTTATCTATATTATCCCATGCTTCTATTAAACCTTCTTTCATTGAGGTTATTGTACTTTTTGTATTCTTTTGTGTTATAGAAAATATTTCTTTTTCTGCTGAATCTAATATGTTCTCCAAGTCTCCTTGTTCATTATATGCATGATTACCTATGTTTTCTGCTGCATTTATGAGCTTACGCATCATCATTTTTTTCTCCAATATTCTTGCATAATATTCTATATTACTTGCTGATGGTACCATTTGAACCAATTCAGCTATATATGACGCACCTCCAACTTGTTCTAAAAAACCCATATTATCAAGTGTGTTTTTTAAGGATAGATAATCAACAGGATTACCTTTTTCCATTAATTCAGATATTCCTTTAAATATTTTTTTATGTTTTTCACTATAAAAAATATCTTCATTCATTATGTCAGCTATTTCGGCATATGCATCTGGTCGTATCATAATAGAACCTATTACAGCCTGTTCAGCTTCTAAGCTATATGGTGGTAATTTTAAATTATGCACATTATTTACTGAATTAATTTGTTGTTTAAACTTATTATTTTGCATATTTATATTACTTATATTATTAGCTTAATGTTTTTATATATTATTAATTAATCTATATCAAAATATATAATATATATAAAGATAGCCAAAGTATTAAAATAATGATAGAAGTTATTTTAAATTCAGGGTGATGTCTTATAAAACTATCTGATAAATGATGATAATTTTCCTGATATCTTTTTAGTATTTTAAATTGATAATATTTTTGTGTGGCGGTACAAAATAATAATAATGAGGATATTATGAAAGTGATTACTGAAAATAAATATATTTTAAAACTATATTGATATTGATTAATGTATATTAAAATTAAATATAATAATTGTGTTACGAAGACAAATAGGGAAGATATGAATGAATAAGATAATATTCTTTCCATTATTTGTTTTTCTATACCTCTAAGTTTTTTAGTTTTTTCAACTATTATTATGAAAATATCTATTATAAGTGAAGATGCTAAACCTAAACATAATACAATGTTATGGATTATATACATAAATATTATTGACATATATAGATTATATCAGATACAAAAGTTGAGGTCCTGTTGACAATATATTTGCTTATGTTAGTATGTATTATGTCCGGACAACCAGCCATGATTCAAGGAACGGGGTGATCGGTCCCAGATTACCCCGTTCCGCAAATCATCGATTGGATTACATCTTAACAATCTCAGTTTCTTCATTGGATTTATCCAATATGTCGAAACCGAGATTTTTTATTTTTTCTCTTATTTCATCTGATTTTAACCAATCTTTATTTTTACGTGCCAATTTTCTTTCTTCTATGAGTTGTAAAACATTATTAGGTATTTCTATATTTTCTATTTCTGTTAATTTTAATCCTAATATACTGTCAAAAATATTTATAATATCCTGATTTATGTTGTTATCTTTCACTAAATCCCATAAATAGGCTATAAGTTTAGGTGTGTCTAAATCATTGTTTATGATATCTGATATATTATTTTTTATACCTTCAATACTGTCTATATCTAGATTATTATCTTTATTGTTTTGATTTTTAAATATTTCTTTAATTCTTGCTTTCAGTCTATTTAATGCAACCTGTGAGGCTTCTAGATTTTCTAATTCAAAAAATATTGGTTGTCTATATTTTGTTTGTAATAGAAAATATCTAAAAGATAATGGATTAATATTTTTATTTTCTAAATCTGATACTGTTATAAAAGTACCATCAGATTTACTCATCTTTTTATCTTTCCAATTCAAAAATGCTGAATGCATCCATATATTTGCAAGAGGTTTATGATTTGCACATTCACTTTGTGCAATCTCATTGTTGTGATGAACTGGTATATGATCTATGCCACCTGTATGTATATCAAAATTTTCACCTAAATATTTTTGACTCATAGCTGAACATTCTATATGCCAACCAGGAAAACCAACACCCCAAGGTGAATCCCATTCTTGTTGACGTTTATTTTTTGTATCAAGGTTTGTATTTGAAAATTTCCATAAAGCAAAATCATAAGGTGTATGTTTTTCATTACTTAGATTTACTCTAAAACCAGCTTCTAAACCCTTTAAATCTATATTTCCAAGTTTACCGTATTCTTTATATGTTGAGACATCAAAATAAATACCATCTGACGTTTTATATGTATGTCCTTCTGACTCTAGTTTTTGAATTAATTCTATTTGTTCTTGTATATGTTCTGTAGCTTTTGGAAATATAGTGTTTTTAGTATTTATATTTACTTTTTTTAAATCATTGAAGAATGTATCTGTAAAGAAATCAGATATATCTTTAGCATTTTTCCCGGTTTTATTTGCAGCTTTTTCCATCTTATCCTCACCATCATTACCGTCAGATACCAAGTGACCAACATCTGTTATATTTATAACTTGTTTAACTTTATAACCATTATATTCAAAAGTTCTTCTTATTGTATCTGCGAATATATAAGCTCTCATGTTACCAATATGTAAATAATCATATACTGTAGGACCACAATGATACATATAAACTTCATTTTCTTTGATTGTCTTTATGTCTTCTGTTTCTTGACTTAATGTATTATATAGTTTTATTGTCATTTTTTGATTATAACTTATTTACTATCTTTATGTAATATGAGATTATATTTAATATATGACAAATACAATTAATATTTTAAAAGAATCTTTTATAACTTATATTCAAAATATAAAGAAAATAAGTCTAATGACTTTACCTATATTTTTAATATATATTTATAATGACAAAGTTTTAAATTTATTTTCTAAATTTGCAAAAAATAATGACATAATATATTTATTATCAGGTGTAATTATATCTAT
>CAZHNC010000053.1:0-4513 GCA_964532765.1 uncultured Candidatus Saccharibacteria bacterium
AAATATAATAAGAACGAAAACAAAAGTGTAGACTATGTATAATACTTGTACAATAAAGGTAATAATTTCAGATTGAGTATACTTATAATGTTTCCCATACTCTCAAACATTATAAACATCATAAATTCACGATTAACCAATGCTATGCAAAAAGATTTCGGTACAGGCATTATGCAATATGTATTACCAGTATTTGTGTTTTTGATAGTATTTACATTATTAGATGAATTATTCTCATTTCTAAGTAGAAAATTAAATCTTTTCTGGAGTAGTAAATTAAATCAATTAATATATATCAATCAATTAACAGATAAAAGTAAGTTCAATATACCGTTCATAGATTCAAGTGATTATGAAGAACTTAGACAAAGAATAGAATTTGGATCTGCAGGTAACGGACGTTATGCTCAATCAGCGTTAACAAGAAGTATACCTGAATTTCTCACAATACTCATAAACCTCGCATTCGCTATTTATATAACATACTCATATAACTGGTTATTTTCTACACTTATACTTTTATCAACATTACCAGGTTTTTATTTCCTATTCGTTAGAGTATTTGCGGCTAGAAAAAACTTTGAAAGCACACTTGAACAAAATAAATATTTTGGGATATTTTCTGGATTATTCCAACATTATCAAGGTTTAAAAGATGTAAAAAGTTCAAATAATTCTAATAAATTTTTGAAAATATATAAAGATGGAATGAATGATTTAATGGATCAAAGATTGAAAATACATAGTTATTATATGAATATTGGATTTTTAACCTCTTTATTAACAATGTCCATTATATTTATAATACAATATTTTGTTATCAAAGATGTTGTATTTGGAAATATACTTATAGGTTCTGCCACACTGATAATGTTGCAAATATCTAGACTTGAAACACAGATAAACAGACTATCAACTTTCCTTCCGGATCAATATGAAAATGTTGTAGCTTCAAAATATCTTTTTTTACAATCAGAGACTTTAGAAAATAAAGATAAATTAATTGGTAAAAAATTAAATATTGAAAATGATATCATCGAATTAAAAGATATACATTTCAAATATGAAAATATAAAACTTGAATCATTACATAAATTAAATGAGGAAATTGATACAATAGCAACAAAATATTTTGGTCTAAAAAAACCTGAAACAGAAACTATACAAAAAGAAAATTCAGATTTTAATCTATACATAGAAAATCTAAAAATACATAAAGGTGAAAAAATAGCCGTAGTTGGAAAAAATGGAAATGGTAAAACAACATTTATACAATTATTATTAAATATATATCAACCTCAATCAGGTGACATAATATTATTTGGTAACAATCTGAAAGATTTATCACAAGAAAGTATAATGAGTAATTATTCAGTATTGTATCAAGATTATGCTCAATCCCCTCTTAAAGTTAATCAATATATAGCCTTATCAGAGAAAGGAGAGATAGATATGGATAAAGTTAAATTATCAGCCAAGATATCTACCGCTGATGAATTTATAGAAAAATGGCCAGACCAATACACACAACAAACCGGAGTTTATATGAAAGGTGTAAAACCATCAAAAGGTCAATATCAAAAACTTGCCTTAGCAAGAGCTTTTTATAAAGACTCCCCTGTTATTGTACTCGATGAACCAACAGCATCCATAGATGCGATATCAAGTAAAAAAATATTTGAAAACCTAAAGCAAATACCTAAAGATAAAACAATAATATTAATATCACATAATATGTTAGATATAGTAGATTTTGCTGATAGAATAATAGTCTTTGAAGATGGTCGTATCATAGGAGATGGGTCACATGAAGATTTATTTAAATCATGTAAATCATATAAAGAATTGTATGAGAGTGAGGTAAAATAGGATTCATTTGACAATAAGATAAGATTTGATAAATAAATAAATACCAAATTTTATATAAACAGACACTTATGTTAAAATATTCCTCATATGACAATGCATAAAATTTTCCTAGATATAGAAACTCAAAACACTTTTCAGATGGCAGGAAGTAATGATCCTAAAGATTTAGATCTATCCATAATGTGTATATATGATACAAAAACTCAAACTTATGAAGATTTCAATATAGAAACTTTACCAGCATTATGGCCAAGACTTGAATCAACAGATATTATAGTAACATTTAACGGTGATCATTTTGATTTACCTATATTAAATAAATATTATAATGGTGATTTAACAAAGTTTAGACATGTGGATCTATTGAAAGAGGTTCAAAAAGTTATAGGTAGACGTGTTGGATTGGACAATATAGCCCAAGCGACTCTCGGTATAGGAAAAACTGGAAATGGTCTTGAAGCTATAACTTGGTGGAAAAATGGCGAAGTTGATAAAATAATAGAATATTGTAAAGCGGATGTTAAAGTAACAAAAGATGTATATGATTATGCAATGAAAGAAAAGATATTATTTTATTCAGATGGTACAGAGAGAAGAACGATACCTGTCGAGACTCAAGATTGGGAGAAAAATACAGACGGAGAAGGTATGTTAACATACTCTTTACCCTTTTAAAAAATTATTGATAAAAATAAACTTCTAATAAAAAAAGAAGTTTATTTTTATATGATATTTCTGTTATAATAATACGCATGGAACATACAAATAAACAAGATACTACTCATGCAAATTCAACTGAACAAGTAGTAAATAAAACAAAAAATATATCAAACTTTATTACACCTATAGCTATAGTAATAGCTGGTATATTAATATCTACATCATTATATTTTAGAGGAGATACATCTATATTCAAAAAAGATAATAGTAAAGATAAAGTAAACAATGCTTTAACACAAAGTAAAATAGAGATAGCTGATATAAGCAACGTAGATCATATAAGAGGCAGTAAAGACGCTAAAATAGTTATTATAGAATATTCAGATATAGAATGCCCTTTCTGTAAAGTATTTCATTCAACACTAAAAAGAGTCTTTGATGAATACAATAAAGACAATCAAGTAGCTTGGGTTTATAGACATTTCCCTATATCTTATGGTGATAGACCTTTACATAAAAATGCAGCAAAAGAAGCTGAAGCAACAGAATGTGCAGCTGAAATAGGTGGAAATGATGTATTTTGGAAATATTTGGAAGAAATATACAATACAACAAAATCAAATGACGGATTAGCATTATCTGAGTTACCTGTTATAGCTGAAAAAGTTGGTCTTGATAAGACTAAATTTCAAACATGTTTAGATAGCGGAAAATATGCAGCAAAAGTAAAAGAATCTTATGAAGCAAGTCTAAAAGCTGGCGCAAAAGGTACACCTTATACTGTTATAAAATATAATGGTGAATTTATACCACTTATAAATGATAAAGGTGACGGTTTAGGAGCTTTACCTTATGAGATAATGAAGCAAGTTATAGATCAATTATTAAACGATAAAAAATAAAATAATATAAAAACATGGAAAAATATTTATCTATCAGAGTTCAAACAGCTCTATATATATCTATTTTTTTTATTTCACTTCATCATGTCTTTGTTTATTTAACAAATTCATCGACTTTAAGATATATATTTAATCTTAAAACAAGTGAAGTATTAACGATATATGGACTAGCTTCGATATTTGGAATAATGATATATATATCATTATTAAATAGTAATCTTACTAAAAATATAAAGCGTAATATATATATAGTATCAATAATAGAGATATTACTTTTGAGTTTTATGTATTATTTTACTATACATAAAGACCCATATATATTTATAGGTTTATTCTTTCTGCATCATCTTATTACACCATATATATTATTTAACCTAGATACATTATTTGAATCATATACACATATAAAAGATAGAGGTAAAAGTAGGGGTATATATTTAACTGTATGGAATATACCTTTTGTTATAGTACCTATAATAATGAGTACTTTAACTGTTTACAAGTTACCTATTATATATATGATATCTTCCATACTTCTATTACCCTTTCTATATATAATATTCAAATATATAAAAAATCCAGATTTATCTGATAAAGAAAAAAATGAAAACAAAAATATATATAATACCTTTTATTTAATCAAAAATTTCTTCAATGATAGATTAGATAGAAATTCTTTTATAGTTCAATCATCTTTACATTTATATTATGGTGTAAGTGCAGTTGTTTTACCTATATATCTATACAGTTCTTTTGGATTCGATTGGGATAAGATAGGTCTAATATTAGCTGCAATGACAGCACCATTTATATTGATACAAATACCTTTTGGAAACATAGAAGATAAAAAACATAATGAAAAATTTATATTCAAAATAGGTATTATCATTGTTATATTATTCAGTATTCTATTTTTAACAATATCACCAAATAATTCAGACATAACTATATTATTATTAATGGGTACATTATTTGCTAGTCATGTAGGATGCAGTTTAATAGAAATATCAACTGAAAGTATGTTTTATAAACATGTAACAGAAAGAGATCATTCTGCCCTATTGATGTTTAGGATGGCAAGA
>CAZHNC010000054.1:0-4484 GCA_964532765.1 uncultured Candidatus Saccharibacteria bacterium
TTTCAAATTTAAAACGCTCGTTTGGAGCGCTTTAAAGATATATTTATCTTAACTTATTTGATTGAATATGTCAATGTCACATCAACAGAGACTTTCTCTTGACCTGGATTTAATTCCGGAGCCTTAACAGGCGCAGATGCTTCAGAAAAAGATGATTTCATCACTGACATGTCACCACCCATACCATATACAGGAGCACTATTTGCATTATCACTAAAATTTGATAAATCACCTAATCTAACACCTAATTGTTTTGCTAATTTTTTTGCATCTTCCTTAGCATTTTTAATAGCCTCTTCCCTTATTTCTTTTCTAACAGAATCTATATCATAAACTATGAATGTAAATTCATCAGCTTTTATATTTTGTGCAGATAATTCATTTATAATTTTTGTCCTTATTTCATTATTTGCATTTTTTTCTATATCTCTTATTTTAACTTTTATTCTTTGAGTAATAATTTGACCAACTATTTTTGAATTAGTTGAATAACAAGGTGCCGCAATCATTGTTTTTATATTTACATCTGTAGATACAGGTTGTGAATATGCACAAGGTTCTTTTACGGATTCGTATTTATCTTGAATATAATAACTATCTAATTTTATATCTTCATCTTTTATTCCATTTGCTTTTAAAATATCTATAGCTTTTTTATTTTTATCAGCCACTTTTTGTGTAGTCTCTAAATTATCTTTACCCTCTTCATTTATATTTATAGAAAATAATAATGTGTCTGGTTTAACATATCTCTCTGATTTACCATTAACACTTATAAAATTCATATTACTTGGATTTTTATAATCAACTGCTTCTTTATAAGTTAAAACTGTTTCAACTATAAGAAATAAAGCTGTAAATACTAAAATCAATGTAAATAAATTTTTTCTTAAATTATTTGATTGTATTAAATCTACTAAATTATTTTGTATATTATTCATATAAATATGATAACATACTTATTTTTTATTTAAAATTATTAATATTTTAATTTAAAATTAATATAATCCATACAATAGAAGAAAAAATAGCTGTCAACATAACAACACCGGCCATCATATCTTTTACTGATTTTACAACATGATGATGATTTGGTTCCAGATGATCCCAACTATTTTCTATAACAGTATTTATTATCTCAGTTATTAAAACCAAAACTATACATATTAGAGTTATACATATTTCTATATAATCAAAATTAAATATAAATATAGAAAAAAACAAAACAACAATAGATGAAAAAATATGGGAACGAAAATTGTGTTCTTCTTTATACACTTTATTTATACCCTCTATTGCATATTTAAAACTATTTAGAGTTTTTTTTAGTGACATATGTAATTATATTATAATATATTTTTATAGATAAGTAAGAAGATAATAAACCAACCAATACACCAATATATATATCTATAGGTCTATGAACCTGTAATATTATTCTAGAATAAGATACAGATAACACAGGTATTATTAATAAAAATAAAGTTGAATATATATAATTTTTATTATTCATATATTTATATAATAAATATATAGAAGAAAAATATACAGAGAAAGCTGTAGCTGTATGACCACTAGGAAAACTATACCCTATTTCATCAATAAGCATATTTATAGGTCTTGGTATTTTGAATATAAATTTAAATAATAAAGTTAAAGAAACTGCAATTATTATAGATAATAACAATATTATAAGAGATTTTATCTTTACTGGACAATTTATAGTAAAAATTTGATTAAGATTTATTCTTTTTATATTTAAATATAAAAAAGAAATAGATATCAAAAATAATAATACTATAAATAAAAATTCTGGAGAAAATATATTTGATACATATATAGATGATGTTATTAAGAAATTATTCATTTTAATATGTATTTTGATTTATATTATTAAATATATTTTCTTTATTTAAATTTATATTATTTGAATTTGAATGATGACTTTTAACACCTTGACTAATAAGAAATTCAGATAGTTTTCTTGCTAAATTTTTATCTATAATAGGAATAAGATTTGTTTTTTCATCTTCAAAATTATCCATTCTAGCTGTTGTTATATTTAATTTAGCTAATCCTAATATTCTATAATGATATGGTTGTTCTATATCTACATTTTGTATATGTCTATAAGGTATAACCTTTTCTTTAATCATGAAAAATCCTTTTCTTATATGAAAAGAATGTTCGGCTAATAAAAATTTATGTTGTATATATCTCTCGAATGTAGAAACTAACATAATAATAAAAACACCAAAAAATAAAGATACAGCCCATAAAGTTAATATACCTGTTGTTAAAATAGTATTCATATTAGATAACCATAACTTGAAATCATTTGTATTTAGGAAATATATTAAAAATAACAAAGAAATTAAAAACAGTATTATTTTTTTATTATTTTTAAAAAATAAAAACCAAAATACTCTTCTACCTAGAGAATATTTAATATTTAATTCTAAATCTTGATTTTTTTTCATGTGCGCAGAGGGAGATTTGAACTCCCACACCCTTACGAGCGCTACCACCTCAAGGTAGTGCGTCTACCGTTTCGCCACCTGCGCATATAATAAGATTACTATAGTTATATTTGTATATCAAATAATTTTATGATATATTAGAAACATAAATGAGCGCGATTAGCTCAG
Organism: uncultured Candidatus Saccharibacteria bacterium; assembly: GCA_964532765.1. Classification (GTDB taxonomy): domain Bacteria; phylum Patescibacteriota; class Minisyncoccia; order Phycocordibacterales; family CAIZLB01; genus CAIZLB01. The sequence continues at coordinate 2,649 of CAZHNC010000054.1, forward strand.
TTGGTAGAGCAACTCATTTACACTGAGAAGGTCGGGGGTTCAAGTCCCTCATCGCGCACAAACAGAAAAAGTCCCATTAGGGACTTTTTCTTTTGAGGTGATAGAAAGTGCATAGTTGCACTTTCAGGTGGAGCTTGAAAAGCTTTGCTATATTTTCGAGGGATTTTATTCCGAGAAAATAGCAACGGTGTACTGAAGCTGTAAGCTTCAAGTCCTAATTATTTATAAACAAATTCACGAACTTTTCTTTTAAACTCATCCACATCTTCACCTACAGGTAGCCCACTATCGAAAATATCAGGAGACTGTTCTAAAAGAACCTTATAAGTTTTTCTCAAATAATCAACACTCTCATCTAACTTATTTCTAGATAAACTAACACTTACAAAATGATTATAAAAACCAATCGTATTTTCTATTTCTTCATCATTTAAAAAATCATCTTTATTATTTAAAAAAGATTCTATAGACCCAGGAGGAAAACCCATTAATTCTCCAAAACGTTTATTATCTTTAATACCACCATCTTCCAACAAGTCACATGCTTCTTGTGCCAGATTATGATCTTTTGAGACAAAACATATTATTTTATAATCGTATTTTTTAACTGAAATAGCAAAACCCTTATCCCCTAAAAATTTTATAGCCGGCAACATTCTATCTTTATGTTTAGACATTACTATAATTTCTGCTACAGGTCTTAAATCATTAATCATTTGAATAATCTCTCTCCTGGCCGAAATAGGGAGGGCTTTTATTACTTCTAAAATTTGTACACCATTTTCAACATTCACAATATTTTCACCTTTAGGTACCTCTCTCATATTTTTATTATACACAAATAGACTCAAAATACAAAATTTGATATTATTTATATATGGAAAATATGCCTATAATACCAATATATAGCAAATAAGATAAGGTGGAACTTGATAAAAAAAATACAAGAAAAGAACAAAGGTATGTTAATGATATAGAATCTACTGGAATTTTTATATCTGAAATTCTAAAGAAAAACAAAACCTATACCGAGACCTATAAACTTAATGATAAATATGAGATTGACTCAGGTTCTATTATTACCGAAAATTCCGGAAGAAATATTCTAGAGATGGTCAAAAGTGTGGATATAAGTATAGATGGTTTAGGGAATTTAATTTCTGATGTTGTGAAAAAAATTCCTAATATAAAATTTTCAGTAAATATAAAAGACGGTTATTTAACTATTGATTTTGAAAACAAAATAAAAGAAGGAATTATGGTCAATTGGGTAAGCCAAGATACAAATCAATGGGATCAACCCAGAAAAATTACAAATATGAGCGAAGATGGACAATGGGCTTTTGTTGAGGGAAGTTCTACAGGTATTCCTATATCTCAATTGGAATTGGCTGACTAGTTATTAACCCCAATCCTCCTTATCTCCCTATCAATGTTATAGCAAATAAGGGTTAAATTGTATTTATCGACAAAAGGACAGTTACCGGTATAAATCTGTTTCTCACAAGAAGAAAAAGGTCCGTAAGGACTTTTTTATTTTGAAGCGATAGAAAGTGCATAGTTGCACTTTTGGGTGGGACTTGAAAAGGTTCTTCCATGTTTTCGAGCAGCTTCGCTGTGAGAAAATGGAAAACCTGTACCGAAGCTGTAAGCTTCAAGTCCCTCATCGCGCACACGGAAAATAAACCTGCATGAAAATGCGGGTTTATTTTTTGTGTGGGTGATAAAAACTGCCCTGCGGCAGTTTTGTGAGGGATCTGAAAAGTTTTTTTAAGAAATATGTATCTAAAATACTCAATATTTTTCAAAATCTTTTTCTTATCATTATCACCAGGT
>CAZHNC010000055.1:0-4479 GCA_964532765.1 uncultured Candidatus Saccharibacteria bacterium
GCAAATACCTTATTTTTTATGGGTATGTTTTGCCACAATATTACAATTTACTATAACTTGGTTGAATAGATAAAATTCTTATATTCATCAGTAAACTTTCTCATATCATTCATAAGTATTGCATTTGGATTACATTTTAAAACCATACCATCAAGATACATAAGACTTCTTATTATAGAAAATACCCCTTTCTCGAATATCATACTTGAATTAACACCAAGTTTTATAGTTAACATCATCTGTTTAGTTAAAGAAACTTCGGAAACTGTTTTTTCCTTAAAATCCTTATAAAGATCCATGAACTTTTTCTCAAAATCCCTATATTGATCTCCTTGTATCTCATTCTCCGACATAGTATTCAGAAAATAAGCACATTGCTTATAATCGTTTTTACTCAATGAATCAAAAAAGTTAAACAACCCAACCCTTATCTTATCTCCAACATGACCTATAAATGCGTTATCTATGAAGCAAAATTTACCTTCATTGTATATAATATTTCCGGGATGTATATCACCATGAAATTTTCCAGCTATAAATATATAAAAACCCTGTATATAGAAAAACTTTAACATGTCATCATATGTAAAAATACCTTCATCTAATAGTTCGTCTATAGTCTTTCCTTTTACAAAATCAGAGACAAGAGTATCATCATTTGAATATTCTTCATATATTTTAGAGAAATAAATAGAGGATAAATCAAATTTATCTTTATATTTATCATATATATCTTTTAAGATTTTCTGACCCATTATTTCATTCCTAAGATTAAGTTCTGTTACAGTATATTCTTCTATATCATCAAGTATACCTAAAGGATTACCAACACTTTTAAGTTTTGGATTCAACCAAAGTATAATATTGAAAAATTTTCTAATCTTTAAAACATCTTTTGAAAATTGTTTTTTAAATTTTGATTTAACTATTTTGACAACTATATCAGTATCATCCAAAAGCTTAGCTTTATACACCTGACCAACAGAAGCAGCTGCAAAAGGTTGAGTTTGTAGACTTTTATATTTACCTTGAAAATTTTTATTAAATTCAATTTTTTCAATAGGTATAATTGTATTTTTTCTATAAAGTTGTGATAAATGTTGACATTTTTCAGGTGATAAAAAATCAAGTCTCAGAGCATGTATTTGCCCTATTTTTATAGCAAGTAAACCATAAGATTGAATCAAATCCAGATCAGGTAATCCCTTCTTATAATAAATTTCATATATTAAACGAAGTGATTGTATAGTATTCATATTATTTATTTTTTTCAGTTATAAGATCTGCGGCAATACGACCTGATTCAAGTATGGTAGGTAGACCCGATCCAGGATGAGTGCCTCCACCTACAAGATACAAACCCTTTATATCTTCAAATTCATTATGTGGTCTCATATATAACATCTGATTTATGGTATGAGATAGATTAAACACCGCACCTTTATAAATATTTAAATTATTTTCAAAATCTTCCGGAGATATAATTTTTTGTACAACAATATGATCTTTTATATCCTTCATATTTGTCTTTTCTACAATTTTATCCAAAACCAATTGAGCATATTTTTCTTTTTCTATACTCCAATCTATATTACATGATTTTAGATTTGGTACAGGTACTAAAACATATATAGTAGAACACCCTTCAGGTGCCAAAGTATTATCAGTTAAAGTTGCATTTTGAATATAAAAAGAAGGATCTTTTGATAAAATCTTATCCTCAAATATTTCTTTTATATTTTCTTTATAATCTTTAGCGAAGAAAATATTATGATGAGATAAATCATATTTTTTATTTACACCTAAATACATCATAAAAGTAGAACATGAATAATCAGCCCGCTCTATTTTTTTATCTTTCCAACTTTTTCTATATTTTTCTGGAATAAGATTCTTCATAGCATAAGCAAAATCAGCATTCATTATAACGTAATCAGATCTATCCTCTGTATCATCTTCAAACTTAACACCAACAACTTTTTTATTTTCAACTATAACCTCTTTTATAGATTTATTTAAAACAATTTTACCTTTATTTTCCTCAACTATCTTAGACATAGTCTCTGTTATCTTATGAACACCACCTATAGGATGATATATACCAAAAGCATGTTCAACATATGACAATATAGTAAACGGTCCTGGGCAATCCCATGGTGACATACCTAAATATTTAGCTTGAAAAGTCATAGATATTTTCATATCTTCATTTTTAAAATACCTAGACAATACATCATAAACAGATACACCTAAATCCATTTTAGGAACAGCTTTTAAAAGCTTTAATCTAAAATAATGATACCATTTTTCATATGGTACTTTTAAACAAGGATACATTCGATCAAATTTTATTTTTTGATCGTACATATATCTATCATATGATATCTCATCTCCTGGAAATAATCTTTTTATCTCCTGTTTTAATTTATCTTTATCATAAAAAATAGATAATTCCCTATTATCATCAAAATGTAATTTATATAAAGTATCCAAACGTTTGAAATCTACATAATCTATCAAATTTTTACCCGCAAGAGAAAAAACTTCTTCAAATACTTGAGGTAACATAACAAAAGTTGGACCAAGATCAAAAGTATATCCATCAACTTTTATAGGTGAGGTCCTACCTCCTACATGAGATTGTTTTTCATATATAGTTACATCATAACCTCTATGAGATAAAATCATAGCTGAAGCCAATCCCCCAGGTCCAGCACCAACTATTATAACTTTTTTATTTTGCATAAAATATATTATAACATATATAAAAATATATTAGATATTATGACCAAAAATTATGAATTACCAACATCATACATCTCAAGTGATGTATTCAATTGTCTATTCACTCTAATAAACGTTGCTCTTTTAGATAATTCTTTTATAACCCTAGCACCTAGATAAGTACATGTACTTCTGAGAGAACCAAATAAATCTTGTATAAAAATATCTATATTACCTTTGTGAGGCAATAAAACATAACGACCTTCAGAAGCTCTATATAAATCTTTTTTGCCATAAAATTCATTTAAGGCCTTATTTGAACTTGATCCAAAAAATTCTTTATATTTTTTACCATCTTTTTCTATAGTATCACCACCTGATTCTTCATACCCCGAAAAAAGCGATCCTGCCATATTAAAATCAGCACCACCGCAAAAAGCTTTAGCAATACAAGATGGAAATTTTTGACCACCATCTGCTATAACTAAACCACAATTTCCTTTCGCATTTGATATTCCATGAGCAGCATCAGCACATTCTATAACAGCTGAAAGTTGTGGATAACCAACACCAGTCATACGACGTGTTGTACAAACTGAACCTGGACCTATACCAACTTTTACAATATCAGCACCAGATAACAGTATTTCTTCTGTCATCTCATTAGTTACAACATTACCAGCTATTATAATATGCTCCGGACAAATCTTTCTAACTTCTTTTATCACCTCTAAAAACCTCTCCAAATACCCATTTGGTACATCTATACATATAAAAGAAAAATTATCTAATAATTTCTTAGATTTCATTTGTTTTATTTTTTTAATATCCTCATCTCTTATACCTAAAGTATAAGCTATATAATCTGGATTTTTAAAATCTTTAAAAAAATCTTCAAAATCTTTAATTGAATAATATTTATGAAATGTTGTAATTATTTTATACTTACTTAAAACTTTTGCCATAGAAAATGTTCCACATGACGCCATATTTGCAGTCATTATGGGTACACCTGTCCATTTTTTAGGAGAATGTAAAAAAGAAAAAGTTCTTTCTAAACATATATCTTTTCTAGAAGTCAAAGTACTTCTTTTTGGTCTCAATAACACATCATCATAATCAAGTTTTATATCATTATCTATACGCATAACTATAATTATATCATATTTTATGATTTATTTTTAATTATGAAAATCTTCTTTATATAAAGGGTAACTTCTTGATTCAAGTCCTTTCTTTAGATTTTCTAAAAATGGTAAATTATGAAAATCTTGACGATCACCGTATTGTAGATATTCATCAATTGCATCATTTAAAGATTTTATATTATTTTCAAAATAAGCTAAAGTACCCTTCTTATATGCAATGTTATGTTGGAAAGCCCTACCTTTGTACTCAAACTCAAGTGATTTTTTCATATGATCAATTATATCTTCTGATATAAAATCACATCTAAGAGCTTTGACTTGTGCCGCATGAAGCTCTGTAAAAGATCTGAATTGATAAAACTTACATACATCATCTTGAGGTAAATCTTGAATAAAAATTTCTATTTCCGGATCTAAAATAAAATCTAGATTTTCAAGACTTTTTTCTCTTTCTTCAGTAGACTGATCAATCATTATCAATTCATCGACAAATTGTTTAACAGTAATATGTCTATTGAGAAGACCATTCTTAAGTTCGAGATAATTCATATATAGATAGTATTATATTTTATGACAATAAATTAGTAAAATAAATTTACATATTCAA
>CAZHNC010000056.1:0-4463 GCA_964532765.1 uncultured Candidatus Saccharibacteria bacterium
ATAAAAGAGCATTAATTTTAAAAATATATTATAATAGCTATATGACATCAAATCATGTGGCTATTATTTTTATAGGTCGTTCTGGATGTGGTAAAGGTACTCAATCCGCTTTACTTATAGATTATTTTAAATCAATAAATCAAGAGACCATATATTTAAGTACAGGGGATGAATTTAGAAAATTGATAGCTGAGGGTAATAATTTTACATCGAAAAAAGTTGATTATATATATGAAAAAGGTGGTAGACATCCTGATTTTCTATGTGTAACAATACTTGGAAATTTTTTTAAGAATAATTTTGATCCAAATAAAAATCTTATAATGGATGGAGGTCTTAGGTCTTTAAATGAAGCTGAAACTGTTGCTGATATTTTTGATTTTTATGAAGTTAAAAATGCTAAAGTGTTTAATCTAAATGTTAGTCATGAATGGTCAGTCGATAAACTAAAAAAACGTCACAGAGATGATGATAATGAACAGATATTTGAAGCTAAGAAAAAATGGTATGAAGATGAAGTTGTTCCTGCTATAAATTTTTTAAAAAATAATAAGAATTTTGATTTTCATATTATAGATGGAGAGCAGAGTATAGAAGATGTACACAAAGATATAATAAATAAATTAATGAATTAAATGTCTAAAATAAATACATATAAAGAATCAGAGATAGAAATATTAAAAGAAGGTGGAAAAATTTTATATAAGATATTAAATATTTTAGAAAAAGAAACCTTAGAAAATACTTCAACTAAAGATCTTGATAAAAGGGCTTATGATTTATGTTTGGAAAATGATGCAATACCAGCTTTTTTAAATTATACACCTCATGGTGCAGATAGAGCTTTTCCTGCTTCTATATGTATATCTGTAAATCATGAAGTTGTTCATGGTATACCAAATGAAAAACCACGTATATTAAAAAAGGGTGATGTTGTTACTCTTGATATGGGTTTAAAATATAAAAACATGTTTACTGATTCAGCTATAACTATAGTTGTCGGTGGGAAAGAGTATAATAAAATAGGTCAAGATATGATAGATGTTGCAAATCGTGCTTTATATAATGCAATAGATAGTTTAAAACCAGGCATAAGAACAGGAGATGTAGGTTATATTATAGAAAAAACTGTTAAAGAAAATAAAGGTGGAAAATATAAAATACCAACTATATTAGGTGGTCATGGTATAGGTTATGGTATACATGAAGATCCTTTTATACCAAATTTTGGTAAAAAAGGTGAGGGTGTTATCTTAAAAGAAGGGAATGTTATAGCTATAGAACCAATACTTACTCAAAATAGTACAGCTATGAATGTTTTAAGTGATGGTTATACTTTTGTTACTCAAGATAAAGGTTTGGCTGTGCATGTTGAACATACAGTTGTTATAACGAAAGACGGTGCTGAGATTTTAACTCAATAAAATTAAATTTTAATTTTCAAACAAATTTTCTGATATAATGAATACATAATGTTGCAAAATAATTTTGAAGATTTAAATCAAGAAAATAATAATCAAATTACAAATGAGGTAAAACCCAATAAAGGTTTTGTATCTTTAGAGGAAGAGTTAGAATATCTAAGATCTGAAGTTAAGAAAAAACAAGAATCGAAAATAGATTTAGGTGAAGTTTTTGAACAGGATAATATTATTAAAAAAGAATTGGAACAGTATCATCAAAATACTGGTAGGGATCTTTTACATGAATCATATAAACAAATTAATGCAGATAAAGAAATACAAAATCAAGAGATAGTTTTACGACTTTCACCGGAAAATCATGATAAGAATATGGAAGAGTATTGGACTTTGATGAATAAAAACGGAATATATAACACCATTAATATTATTAAAAATACATTAAATCCACATATTGAAGATGATTTTCATAGATTTTTAGTTGAATACATTAAAGCTGGTTTAGATATTAAAAATCTAAAAGAACAGGACCCTATTGATAAAAGTATAAGGCAAACATTATATCAAGTGTCACTTCCAGATTTTAAACAAAAAGATGGATCACAAAAACCATTAAAAGAGCTTTTATCAGTTATGGAACAATTTTATCTTGGTATGTCATCTATAGCTGAAGCGGGTAAAAAGTTCGGAGATACGAAAAATAATATGACCATAGAACTCGCTATATCAGAAGGTAGTGAAGAGTTTATATTTTATGTTTCTATACCAAATAATAAAACAGATTTATTTGAAAAACATATATTATCTGTTTTTCCAGAAGCAAGAATAGAGATTGAACACAATGATTATAATATCTTTAATGAAGATGGTGTATCACTCATGTCTACAGCATCATTTATTAAGCAAGATATATATCCCATAAAAACATATGAAAATTTTGATTCTGATCCTATCAATGTGTTATTGAATTCTTTATCAAAAATAAAAAAAGATGGTGAAGGTGCTTCAATACAAATTATATTTAATAATGTAGGTGATTATTATAATGATTTATACAAAGACGCATTGGATGATATATTAAAAGGTGAAAATTTAAAAAAGACTATAGACATACAGCATACTATTTGGGGTAAATTTAAAAAAGTTGCAGGTGAGATAGGTAAAGAAGTAATAAACGATACCTTCTCATTTGATGCAGATAAAAAAGATGAAGCAAAAGAAAAGTATATAGATCAAATTGCAGTAGAGCAAATTAAAAATAAAATATCAACTTCTATAATAGAAACAAATATTAGATTAGCTGTATCTGCAAAAGAAAGGGGGAGAGCTGAGGATATATTATCAGATTTAGAATCTTCTTTTAATCAATTTAATAATACTTTAGGAAATGGATTTAAATGGAATAGGGTAAAAGATAAAGAATTAAAAGATTCATTTTATGACTTTACTTTTAGACTTTTCAATAGAGATCAAATATTACCTATATCTATAAAAGAGATAACTACAGTTATGCATTTTCCTGTTGCTACTCAATCAGTATTTTCACCTCAATTAAAACAAGTTACTTCCGCTACTGCACCAGCTCCACTTGATATACCAAAGATGAATGAAGGTGTTTTTTTAGGTAAAAATGTTCATAGAAATATTGAACAAAATATATATATGACACCCGAGGACAGATTGAGACATATGTATGTTATAGGTCAAACAGGAACTGGTAAATCAACAATACTTAGAAATCTCATAGTTCAGGATATTATAAATGGTGATGGTGTTTGTTTTATTGATCCTCATGGTAATGATGTTCAGGATATTTTATCTAAAATTCCGAAAGAAAGGTATGATGATGTTATATATTTTGATCCTGGTTATACAGATAGACCTATGTCTTTAAATATGCTTGAATATGATAAAAATAATCCAGAACAAAAAACTTTTGTTGTAAATGAATTATTTAGTATATTTCAAAAGTTATACAGTGGTTCACCAGAATCCATGGGTCCTATGTTTGAACAATATTTTAGAAATGCAACCATGTTAGTTATGGATGATCCCGATAGTGGTTGTACATTACTTGATATATCTAGAGTTATGGCTGTTAAAAGTTTTCGTGATATGAAGATTGCTAATTGTAAAAATCCTATAGTAAAACAATTTTGGACAGAGATAGCTGAAAAGACTTCAGGTGAATCAGGGCTTGCAAATATGATTCCTTATATAACATCAAAGTTTGATGTGTTTTCATCAAATGAAATAATGAGACCTATTATTGCACAAGAGAAATCATCTTTTAATTTCCGTGAAATAATGGATACTAAAAAAATACTTTTAGTAAATCTTTCAAAGGGTAGATTGGGGGATATAAACTCAAATCTCATAGGTCTTATAATAGTTGGAAAAATACTTATGGCAGCTCTTTCTAGAGTTGATTCATTTGGTAAAGATTTACCACCATTCTATTTATATATAGATGAATTTCAAAATATAACAACTCCTTCTATATCAACAATACTTTCTGAAGCCAGAAAATATAAATTATCATTAACTGTAGCTCATCAATTTTTAGCGCAATTAGATGACAAAATAAAAGCATCTGTATTTGGTAACGTTGGAAACATGGTTGTATATAGATGTGGTATAGATGAGGCAGAGTTTTTACAAAAACAATTCGAACCCATATTTACAGCTAGAGATATAATGAATATAGATAATCTTAATGCTTATATAAAAATGTTGTCTCATGGTAAACCAACAAAACCATTCAATATACGTGTCGATCATATGCCTAGAGGTGATATGTCTATAGTAGATGATTTGAAAGAATTATCTTATCTAAAATATGGTAGAGATAAAAATATTATAATAGATGAAATAAATAATAAATTTGCTAAAGATAAACCTAAACCAAAATTAAGTGCTTTTGAAGGTTTATAATATTTTATTATGCATTTTTAACTTGCAATACACCCCATAAAAATAATATAATATAAACATTAAATATTATAAAAAATAAAATAAATAAAAAATAAAAACATGCAATCA
>CAZHNC010000057.1:0-4401 GCA_964532765.1 uncultured Candidatus Saccharibacteria bacterium
AAAGAGAATCAGGGGAAAGACCTGTGGTTAAAATATATGAAGGTAAGGAGGGTGCATTGAGTGCTATAGAGGAAATATTTAACAGTAATCCAGATGATGGAACAAGTTACTCGATATACTCTAAAGATTTATTAGATGAAATGTTTGATGAAAAAGAAAGGGCAAAATTTTTCAAGATAAGAAAGGATATTAAAAAATTAAAATCAAAAGCAGTTTATATTTACTCTGAAGGCGATTTACCAAAAACAGATATATCTGAGAGAGTAAGGTTAGATGAAAAAAAATATCCTATACATTGCGATATAAATGTTATAGGTGATGAAACCAGAATATCAAATTTAAAAAGTAATCCAACAACTATATTTATAAAAAATAAAGATTTATCGGAAACCTTAAAAAGTATAATTAATTATATAAACGATAAAAAATAGAATAAAAAAATAGGGGTTCGACTGGTAAAGGTCGAACCCCTTTTTGTACTTTTTGTACTATTTAGTATTATTGGTTTTTTTATTTATCACTCCAGTCGTCGCCCATATTGGACTCCTTTCATATTATATGTTTTTGTTTTTTTTGTATTTAATTTAATGAGTGATTTTAAACCTATTTTGTATGATATTTTATTTTCGAACCTGTCTTATATTGTTAAACAAGGTTCGTACGGGGTTTAACCACCGTCTCCCATAATGATGCACCTCCTTTCTTTTGTTTAGGGTTGTGTAGCAATAACTTTGAGCCACTTAGCTCATTTTATTTATTATTGCTTATTTCATATACTATCAATTTTTAATTTAAATGTCAAATATTATTAACAGTTTAATATTTTATATATAAAATTATATGTGGATAAGTTATATTTTATAAACATAAATATGCTTATAAAATAAGGTTATTTTATATAAAATAGAATAAAATGTTAAAAATAATTGACAAATAATTAACGTCATGTATAATTCATGTCATGAACATTAAACATAAACATATGGTCTACGTAATAGTAGACGGACTCATGATGACTCTTGAAGAGTATCGTGAGTACGTGCAAAGCAATCGTTAATTTTTGCTTTGGTTATACCTGCATCGTGAGATGTAAGGCCGAGGACTAATCACCTTGTGAACAGAAGTTTTAGCTAGATTTATTATGTCTCCTAGAACAAGATTAGCGGATAGAACATCTATCCGTTCCTGTCACGAAGTGTATACTTCGTCTGATGAGTCCAAAAGGACGAAACAGGGTATGTATTTTACTATTAGAAATAGTGTTTAATATATTGAATATTTATAAGAGTAGTGGATATAGCTATAAGAGTCTTAATAATAAGACTTTGATAGCTATATCTATCACTTAGTAAATATAGCTAACGTTAGTCAAACTGTGAAAACGGGACTTCCCTTGCGAACACTATCACTATCAATCAATATGAAAAAAAATAAATACCAAATCGGACAAACGTTCCAAAGAGAAGGAAAATGCTTGTTGAAAGTATATAAATTCTCTGATGAAAAATACATCATGTGCGATGTATTACGTGTTGTTAAAAAAACAGAACTCGAAAAATATTTCAAACCATCTGAACTTAAAGAGGGTGCCACAATCACTCTCCCGGATGGTAGAAAAAAAATCCTACTCAGTTTCAATGGGACAGATGGTTGGTCTTGGACAAATGTCAATATGATTACCCTAACTGAAGCTGAGCTTGATGAACTTCGGGCTGCAGAAAATGTTAGTAATGTGTCGGATGTAGCACGTATGCATCATCCAGAAAGACAATCCAGGGCAATGAGATATTTGCCTCGGAATGCATGGTAATATTCTTACCGTTGGGTTCGAGAATTAAAACCTTTAAAATTCTCAAATAGATCATGAGCATCTATGGTAAAAAAAGTTCATTACCTAACCCTGCAAGCAATCACTTGCAGGGTTATTTTTATATATCAAAATAAAATCATATATCTTTATATAAAATCTAAAAATCTCACCACAAAACCCTAAAAAACTCTACCCAAGAAAAGACAAAATATGCTATAATTTACAAATATGGCAGAAAAAAAACAAAAAGGCTATGATGCCGATTCAATACAAGTCCTAGAAGGTCTAGAACCAGTTAGAAAACGTCCTGGTATGTATATAGGTACTACAGGTCCAGAGGGATTACATCATCTTATCTGGGAGATTTTTGATAACTGTCGTGATGAAGCTATGGGTGGTCATGCTAATCGTATAGAAGTTGCATTGTTGCCAGATGGTTATATGCGTGTTGTTGATAATGGTCGTGGTATGCCAACAGGAGTTCATCCTAAGACAAAAGTTTCTGCTGTGGAAACTATCATGACAGTTTTACATGCTGGAGGAAAGTTTGGTGGTGATGGATATAAAGTATCTGGTGGTCTTCATGGTGTTGGTGCTTCTGTTGTAAACGCTTTATCTACTCATACTCGTGTAGAAGTTCATCAAAATGGTTCTAAATTTATACAAGAATATGAGATCGGTAAACCAAAATACGCATTAAAGAAAGTGGGTTCATCAAAGATTCATGGAACTATAGTGACTTGGAAAGCTGATGATACTATATTTAAAGATGGTATAAATTATGAATGGAATAAAATAGTTTCTCATTTAAGACAACAAGCTTATCTTGTTAAAGGTTTAACTATAAATATAGTAGACCTTAGAGACTCAGGTATGAATGAAAAACAAGTTAAAAGTTTACTTGATGATTCCGTTTATATTTATGATGAAAATATCATTGCGCCAACTATTTCGTTTCATTTTGAGGGTGGTTTAGGTTCTCTTGTGTCTTTTTATAATCAGAATCAAAAACATGTACATAAAAATGTATTTTATATAGAGAAAGATTATATATCCAAAGATAAAGGCGCTGAGGGGGTAAATGTAGGTGTGGAAGTTGCATTACAATACGTTGATGATATAAATACTCGTTTAGTTGCTTTTGCTAACAATACATATAACTCAGAGGGTGGTACACATATAACAGGTTTTAAAACAGCACTTACTCGTATTTTAAATACATATGCTAAGAAAAGTAATTTGGTAAAAGATGATGAATCATTTACAGGTGATGATGTTCTTGAGGGTTTATGTGCGGTTGTTTCTGTAAAATTACAGGAAATACAATTTGAAGGTCAAACAAAAGCTAAACTTGGATCAACAGAAGCACAATCAGCAACAAGTTCAGTATTTGGCGAGGCATTTACAGAATTTTTAGAGGAGAATCCAGATGATGCAAAAGCTATTATAAATAAAGTTGTGATAGCTGTTCGTGCCAGAAAAGCAGCTAAAGCTGCTAAAGATTCAATACTTCGTAAAGGTGCTCTTGAAGGTATGACACTTCCTGGAAAGCTTTCTGATTGTCAAAGTAAAAGAGCAGAGGAATCAGAATTGTTTATAGTGGAGGGAGATTCAGCTGGTGGTACTGCTGTTCAAGGTAGAGATAGAAAAACCCAAGCTGTTTTACCGCTTCGTGGTAAAATATTAAATATAGAGCGCGCTAGACTTGATAAAATACTTGCATCAGAACAAGTTAGAAATCTTGTTATAGCTTTAGGTACAGCTATAGGTGATGTATTTGATATAAGTAAACTTAGATATCATAAAGTTATTATAGCAACCGATGCTGATGTTGATGGTGCACACATTAGAACACTTATATTAACATTACTTTATAGATATTTTAGACCTTTGATAGAAGGAGGTTATATATATGTAGCTCAACCACCATTGTATAAGATAAAATGGGGTAAAGATATAGGGTATTTTTATTCAGATGAAGAAAAAAATGCTTATCTAAAATCTATAGGTTTTAATCAAGTTGAGACAGAAGTTAAAGAAGGTGAAGATGGTGAAAGTGATGAATCAGAGGAAGAGGTTGATGATGAGGTTGAATTAAAATCAAAAACAAAAAAACCTTTTATACAAAGATATAAAGGTTTAGGTGAGATGAATGCTGAGGAGTTGGGAGAAACAACTATGGATCCTACACGTCGTGTATTAAAACAGGTTAGAATAGAAGATGTTGTTGATACTGATAAAGTTATAGATGTACTCATGGGGACTGATGTTCCATCAAGAAAAAGTTTTATTCAAGCAAATGCAAAAGCAGCTAGATTGGATATATAAAATTTATCTTTTTACAATAATACAGATACAATCACTTTAGATAATCTGTATCTAAAAGGTAATCTAAAGTCTTTCTTTATTTTTGAAATAATATTTTTATGATATTTTATTTCTATATTCATGTATTAAGTATAGTGAACTATAGTTCACCTGTCAAATAAACTTATACACAATAAAAAAACCTAGATTTTTCTAGGTTTTTTTATTTTATAGACCCCCTCTAAATCAAAATTTTAAGAGGTTTTTATTTTATGCATTTTTTT
>CAZHNC010000058.1:0-4349 GCA_964532765.1 uncultured Candidatus Saccharibacteria bacterium
CCTACCTGTAACTTTTATTATATTTTCTGAATGTTTTATAAATACAGAATCATTCATAGCTTTTTCAATTATTTTAAATTCACCATAACCATAATCTTTACCTTTAGAATAATCAGTTAAATTAAACTGTATTATCTCTACCCTATTAGGGTATTTATTGCACAAATCTCTTATATTTTTTAAATCATAACCAGAATTTTCACAAAATACTATTTTAAATTTTGTTTTAGTTAACCATAATTTTAAAGAATTTAGGTAATCCCGCTCACGAATTTTAGGATCAAATCTTTTAACAGCATTTATATTAAACGGCTTTATTGTAGCTGTTAACAAAACACAAAAATTATCATACGAATTTTGTTTTTTTTTATTTTTATATTTTAATAAACTCATATATTTAATTTTCATATTTACAACCTTAAAAATCACCTAAATAATCTTTAATCACTTTCTCTGTATTACCTGATGATTTTATCACACCTTTATCTATATATATAGATTTATGAGCATATTTTCTAACAGTATCCATATCATGGCTAACTATAATAACTGCTGCGCCACCTTTTATCAACTCATCCATCTTTTGTGTTGCTTTATTTTGAAAATCAGCATCACCACCAGCAGACAAAACCTCATCAATCAAAAGTATATCTGGATTATGATGATCTATACAATGTAAAGAAACTGAAAAAATCAATCTAGAAATCATACCTGTTGAAAACTGATATATTTTCATATCAACAAAATCTTTTAACCCAGAAAATTCTACTATTTTATCAAATCTCTTTTTAATATCTTTTTGTCTTAAACCCATAACAGAACCCATTATATATATATTCTCTCTCATTGAGAGTTTATGAATCATACCATGGCCCATACCTGATAAATAAACAACTTTACCTTCTAATATAACTTTTCCTTTATTTTGTTTATATATACCGGCAATGACTCTAAGTAAACTACTTTTACCTGCACCATTTTTACCTAAAATACCTAAAATCTCACCAGCATGAACATCAAATGATATATTGTCAGCTATTACAATTTGCCTTTTCTCCCTTTTAAAAGTTAAAAATTTTATAACAGTTGAAAGTGCACCTAATCTTAGATTAACATCAGCTTTAAAACTTTTTGATAAATTCTTAACTTGAATTCTTTTTATATTTTTATCTATCATATCTTTTCTGCTATTTTATTTTTATTTATCTCAAATATAATTAAACCTATCACAAAAACTAAAACACTTGAGACGAAGGCATATATAAAGGTCTTTAACTCAACTATCTTATGTGAGATTATAATATCACGTGTTATGTTTATAAAATGATACATAGGGTTTAACATACTAATATCATGTAAAAAATTATCATTCGGTATAACATAAAATACAGGTGTGGCAAACCATAATAATCTAGTTAATATAGACCATATATTTCTAAAATCAATTATATATACATTTATAATAGAAATTATAAATGATATACCTATAACAAATAAAGAAAAGAAAAACATAATTACAGGATATAATGCAAACCATAATATATTCATATCCAAATAAATACCAAGTGCAATAACTAATATAAATTCGAAAATATGAGAAAATATAAATTGCATAGTTCCAGAAATAATAAATACTTCTGGATTTATTTTTATATTTTTTATAAAACCAGCATTATCAAGTAAAGCCCCTGAAGAATGATTTGTAGATGCTGTAAAAAAATTAAACATTATTAAACCAATAAAAAGATATATTGGATAATAAGGTATACCCTTTTGATTTAAAATTCCTCCAACAATAAGTAATACAGAAAAAGATACAATAGGCTCTAACATATACCAAAATACACCAAGATAACTACCCTCATTACGAAGTTTAAAATTGGTTTTAGCCATATGAAAACTCAAATCAAGTATATCTATAGTTTTTTTATATATATTTTTTATCACATATATATATTATCATATATAAAATGGTCAAAAAGCGTTGATATATTTTCAATAACACTTTATAATTTAAAGATATGGATAAAAGAAAATCAATACAAGATATAAAGATATCAAACGATAACAATACAGATAATATAAAAATTGTATCAGATGTATCAAATACAAATAAAGATGAAAAAATCATAACTCCTAAAAAAAAGAGAGTTTTATCAACAAAAAATATATTAACAGATGAAATCATAGATGATGAAATATATGTAAATCATAAAGTGAAGCAAGATTCAAAAACAGAATCAATAACAGATAATGAAATCATTAATGATGATCAAGAATATAATAAATATATACATGATGAAAATAAAATTAAATATTCATCAATAATAATTTCTAAAATAAATAGATTTATAAAGATAATAAAACAAATAAAACCAATATATCTTATATTATTTTCAATAATAATAATAATAGCCTTAATCTTTGGATTAATCAGACAGTTTAAACCTAAAAATAACTCTGTAGAACAAAATAAAAAAGAGGCTGAGATGGTTAAAAAATCATTATCAAAACATATAGTATTACCTGCAAATGAACAAATAGATATAAGAAAAATAACAAATAAAGTAGAAGATCCTTTCTTTAAGGATGCAAATATAGGAGATTATCTAATAATATTCTATAAAAATAGAATAGCTTATATATATTCAATAGAAAAAGATATAATAATAAATGCAGGTGTTGTATTTATAGATCCAAAAACAGCCACAACAACATCAACTACCACAACTAAACCCACAGAAAAAGAAACAACAGGTAAATCAACAACTACATCAAAGACAACTACAAATAAAAGATAAAAATTATAATGATTTCATATATAGAGGGTAAAATAAAATTTATAAATCAAAAAAATATCTGTGTATTAACAAATACAGGTGTTGGATATGAAATACAAATAGATAAAAATGAGATAGATAAATTATCAATCAATCAAGATATAAATCTACACATATATAGTCATATAAAGGAAGATGCTTTTGAACTTTATGGTTTTTTAAATATATCAGATAAAATAATGTTTGAACAATTAACTTCCATATCTGGTATAGGTCCAAAATCAGCTTTGCAAATACTATCTTTATCTGGAAGTGAAATATTATATGAAAATGTTATAAAAAATAATGTTACCTATTTAACACAAATATCTGGTATAGGTAAAAAAATAGCAGAAAAAATAGTTCTGGAACTTAAAGATAAGTTACCTAAAATATCTTTTGATTTTAAATCAGTTGATAATAATCAAAATATAAATATAGGTGACAATATAGATGTTTTTGAAGCTTTAAAAGCTATGGGTTATACAGCAAAAGAAGCAAAAGAAGCCATAATAAACATAGAGAGTGATAAAGAATTGAAACTAGAAGATAAAATAAAATTAGCTCTTAAACATGTACATAATTAATCCAGCACATACAGAAACATTTAAAGACTCTTTATCACCTTTCATATCTATCTCAACTATATAATCACTTTTTTTTAAAATATTTTTATTTATACCATCTACTTCATTCCCAAAAATAATTAAAATATTTTCTACCCCCATCTTTTTTTTCTCTTTAATAAATTTTTCTAATTTTATAGAGTTAGGATCTTGCTCTATTGATACTATTGTAAAATTTTCTTTTTTTATAGATTTAAAAAATTTATTTAAATCATCTAAATATTGCCAGTTTACTGTCTTCTCTGCACCAAGTGCTGTTTTAGATATCTCTTTTTGAGCACCTGATATAGATCTACCAAATCTATCTATAGGAGTAGGTGTTGTACCTGATAAATATATCTTATCTATTCCAAAACAATCAGCAGACCTAAAGATAGAACCTACATTATATGCACTACGTATATCTGGTAATAAAATATGGACTTTTGTCTTCATATAGTGTATTATACATAAATATAAGAAAAGTAAATGCGTCCGTAGCTCAGTCGGTAGAGCACCTGCCTTTTAAGCAGAGGGTCGTAGGTTCGATTCCTACCGGACGCACATTAAAAAACACCTGAAAGGGTGTTTTGAATTTGTGTCCGAGCAAGCAAACTGCTTTGCTTGCGAGTAGGAATCGAAAAGCTTTACCATATTTTCGAGGAATCATATTCCGAGAAAATGGTAAAGGTGTACTGGTCCTGTAAGGACCATCCTACCGGACGCACATGAAAAACACCTGAAAGGGTGTATTTTTATTGTATGGATAAAGAAGCGAATAGTTTTGCTTCTGTGTAGGAATCGAAAAGGTTTTATATATTTTCGAGAACTTGAGATGTTTTAATTTAAAATCAATAAACACTAACACTCATTACCTAAACCCAAACACCCCCTTCACCCAACTCCAAACACTTCTCTTCTTTGT